>WRBG01000168.1 GCA_009784635.1 Bacteroidales bacterium
TATAGGCGAAATGATGCCGCCCAACACGTGGTAACGCCCCCGAAACTGTCCGGTCTGCTCGATGCTCATGACATCGCGCGGGCTTTCCACCACGCATATCATGCTGCTATCCCGCTTGGTATCGGAACAAATGGGGCAGATATCGGTGTCGGACAACATGCTGCATATCCGGCAATACTTTACGTCGTTGCGCAAACGTATAAAGGCGTTGCCAAAGCGTTCCACATCTTCCTTAGGCTGTTTGAGCAGATAAAGGGCCATGCGCAGGGCTGTCCTCTTGCCCACGCCCGGAAGCCGGCTAAAGGCATCTACCGCCTGCTGCAACAGCGTGGAATGATAGGATAAATCAGTGTAGAACATCTTGGCTGTTGCTCCTAAAGGCGTCTACCGCATGGCGCACCGATTTGTGCAACAGCAGCAGTCGTTTGGCTAATTCATAGTCGCTAATCCCCGTTTCTTCCATAATCATGCGCGAGCCGCGGTCAACCAATTTGGCGTTGGTCAGCTGCATATCAATCATTTTGTTCCCCTTTACATGGCCCAAACGAATCATGACAGAGGTGGAAATCATATTGAGAATCAATTTTTGGGCTGTGCCCGACTTCATGCGGGTGCTGCCGGTAACAAATTCGGGGCCGACTACGGCTTCTATGGGTATATCTACCTCTTTGCTTAGGGGAGAGTCGGGATTGCAGGTGATGCAAGCGGTGAGTATGCCGCGCCTTTTGGCTTCGCGTACCGCCCCAATTACGTAAGGGGTGGTTCCGGAGGCGGCAATGCCCACGACTATGTCGTTTGTCGCTACGTGGTAAGGCTGCATATCGTTCCAGCCTCCTTCAAAACTGTCCTCGGCGGCTTCTACCGCACGGCGAATCGCTTGGTCGCCGCCGGCAATCAACCCAAAGACCAAATCAAAAGGGGCTCCGTAGGTAGGCGGAATTTCCGAGGCGTCCAAAATCCCCAAACGTCCGCTGGTGCCTGCGCCCAAATAGAAAAGTCGCCCTCCCTTTTTCATGCGCCCGACAATGCCCTCGACTAATTTTTCGATTTGAGGAATACATGGCTCAACGGCCAAGGGAACCGTTTTATCCTCGCGGTTCATATTGGTCAGCAACTCCCGCACCGACATTTGGTCAATGTGGTTATAATTTGACGATTGTTCTGTAACTCTCATATTGAAGCTATGCGGTATGGTATTCCAAAAGGCCGTCTATAGGCGCCCTTAGAATTTTACCTATGGTCATGGCCTGTTTTTGCGCTTCTTCCACAATCATGTCCTCGTAATAATAGGCAATCGAGCCGACTATGTTTACCGGATAGCGTTGATAGTCGTATTGGGCCACATTGCGGCTGAAAAACTCGGCAAAAGAAGTGCGCAGCAGTTTGTTTATATGCGGATTATTCCGATTTTCGTTCAAAAAGGGAGAAAAGCCGGCCAAAAAACGCGCCGGAATCGGCTCGCGGTATACTTTTTGGATGATATGGTGCATATCCACATCGGGATATTTGGCCCTAAAAGCCCTGTCTATATCGGCAGGAAGCTGACGCTTGATAAAATCCGACAGCAACTTGCGCCCAAGCACCGCGCCCCCGCTCTCGTCTCCTAAGATGAATCCTCCGGCAGGCACTTTGTCGGGAGCAATCTGTTGTCCGTCATAAAAACAGGAATTGGAGCCGGTGCCCAAGATACAGGCAATGCCGGGCTGATTTCCGCAGAGCGCCCGAACCGCCGCCACAATGTCGGAATCGGCAGCGCTGACGGCCAATGGAAACACTTGACTAAAACATACCTGCATGTGCTGTTCCATCGCGGCGCCGGTAATGCCCGCCGCATAAAAATGAATGTGTCCGACCTCGCCTTCAAAGGCAGCGCGAAGCTGGTTAAGGGTGTCGCATATCTCTTGCTGGCTCAAGAACACCGGATTAATACCGGTTGTGGTAATTTGCTGCACGGTTCCGTCCGGAGACACCACCCGCCAGTCTACTTTGGTGGACCCGCTGTCCGCTATAATCTTTATCATGCAGCAAAGATAGGAATTATTTCCATAAAAAAAGGCCGCCCCTTTCGAGACGGCCCCATCAGAATCTAAACCATTACGGTTGTCTTGGCTTATTTTGCTTCTTCGGCCGGCTTCTCGGCAGGTGCCTCCACTTTAGCGTTCTTCACATATTTATCCAAGAAGGTCAAGGTCTCATACATCACATGGAATAGACTCTCTTTGGCGACGTATCCGTGGCTCTCGTAGGGAAGTTGCACATAACGCACATGACCACCCAAACCGCTTAACGCATGATACAAACGCTCGGACTGTACCGGAAAAGTTCCTTGGTTGTTGTCCATTTGACCATGAATCAACAAAATCGGAGTTTTAATCTGATTGGCGTAAGAGAAAGGCGACATCTCAAAATAGAGCTGGGGCGCCCTCCAATAGGTCCGAGGCTCGCTCTGGAAACCATTGGGCGTAAGGCTGCGGTTGTAAGCCCCGCTCCGCGCAATGCCCGCCTTAAACAGATTGGAATGCGCCAACAGGTTGCCTGTCATAAATCCGCCGTAAGAATGGCCGCCCACTCCTACTCGGTTTTTGTCTCCAATTCCGATGGAATCAATATAATTGATGGCTGCCTCTGCACTCATAACCAAATGCTCCCTGTAGTTGTCGTTGGGTTCTTTCTTGGTATTATCAGAAATAATCGGCACGGTGAATCCATCTAAAATCGCATAGCCTTGGGTTACAAAATAGACTTGAGAAGAAGCGTTGGGACGAATAAAGTTGTAGCGGGCCGGACGGGCTTTTTCGGCGTCTGCCACGCTCCTGTACTCATAGGGATAGCCCCACATAAACACCGGAAGTTTACCGTCTCTCTCCGGGTCGTAGCCCGCCGGCAAATACAACATAGCCGTCAACTGCACGCCGTCTTTGCGCGTATAGGTAATCATCCTGCTCTGAATCTCCCGCATAGCCGGACAAGGGTCTGTATAGAAAGTAATTTGCTGCAATTTTCTTGTCCTCGAAGCAGGGTCTACCGCAAAATAGTTGGGCACATCTTTGGCCGACTGCCTCAAAGAGATAAACTTGAGGTTTCTAAAATCGGTAATCGTCTCTATGGACTCGCTGTAAGGAGCCTGTCCCATCCACAGATTGGTAGCCCTTTTGGTTCTAAGGTCAAAACGGTCTATAAAGTGCATATTGTCGCCTTCGCTGTCTTTCCTCAAAGTGCGAATAGCGCTGGTCAAGTAGATATAACTCAATCTGTCGTCCACATACACCACGCTGGCGCCGTAATTGTTTCTGGTCATATAGGGCACTCCAATCACCGGAAATACGCCCAAAGAATCCACCTCGGTAGACTCGCTATAAAGCAATACGGGGGCTTTTGTGGTGTCGGCGGGCACAAAGCTAAACGTGTTCCGAATCTTATCTTTGGTAGAGGTTTCGTTATAGATGGCAAACCTGCTGTTTCCCCAAGTAACCTGCCCGATTCTGTACATGGGCTTAATCACCAATTGCTTTTCTCCGTCAAATGGGGACTGCAATTGGTAGACAGAAGTGGTATAGGTGGGTTCGGGTTCGTCTTTTTTCTCCTCATCCGCGGGAGTATCAACAACTTGTCCTCTTGCGGGCGGAGGCGGAGACAATGATTCTGTCCATACCAAAGTTTCCGGCATATCGTTTCTCCATCCATATCCCGATTTCCTTGGCTCCCGATTGGCGCCGCGGGCCTGCGGTTCTTCTTCTCCGGTATTATTCTCCAAAAGTTTGATTGCATTGCCTTTGATATCCCATATCTCCAACTTGCTGGGGAAAGAAGCATGTCCCTGCTGATAGGAGTACGGCTTGTGTACAGTCGTAA
>WRBG01000169.1 GCA_009784635.1 Bacteroidales bacterium
CACTCGCATCTATTCGGCTTCGGGACGCCATGTTATGGATGGCAAAAATCCGGAAAACAGCGGCTTGATTCGTCGCCGGCCTTTTAGGGCGCCCCACCACAGCGCTTCTATTGTGGCTTTGGCGGGAGGAGGCCCACAGGCTACGCCGGGAGAAATATCCTTGGCCCATCACGGGGTACTCTATTTGGACGAAATCCCGGAATTTTCCCGTCAAGCCCTCGAAGTATTGCGCCAGCCCTTAGAAGACCGGCTGATTACCATAGCCCGTTCTCGATACAGGGTTTGCTATCCGGCCAACTTTATGCTGGTCGCCTCCATGAATCCTTGTCCCTGCGGATACTACGGAGAATCTTCTAAAGAATGCAGTTGTTCCTCCCTTGCCGTACACCGGTATATGAGTCGGATTTCAGGGCCATTATTAGACCGGATTGACCTGCACGTCAAGGTGGCAGCCCTGTCTCCGGACGAACTGCTCAACACGCCCGTAGCCTGCTCATCGGCCGGTATCCGGCAGCGGGTAATCGCCGCACGCGAGCAGGGACGTATCCGTTTTACCAAAGATTTAACTACTTTTGCAAACGCCCAAATGACCCGTCGGCACATCCAGCAACATTGTGTTTTAGACCCGACATCGGCTATGTACCTCAAGCAGTGCATCCAATCGCTTGGACTTTCTGCCAGAGCCTATGACCGGATTCTCAAGGTTGCCAGAACCATTGCCGACTTGGACAAGGCCCCTGCCATTGGTATGGAGCATTTGGCCGAGGCGGTGCAGTACAGGGTGATGTGAATAGAAAACACCCCATCCGCCCACAAAAGATATTGGAAATTCCCAATTGTTTTGTACTTTTGCCCACAATACAGAAACAAACCACGCAAACTATTTTGCCATGAAACATACAAGTATCGACACCATTTACAGTCAAATCCTGCTTTTATCGGAAACCGATAAAGAAAGATTGTATCAACGGATGCAAAACGAACTACGTGCAGGTCAGGATGTGGTAGCCTATTCAACCGTCGGAAAACCGCTTACCCAAAAACAGTATATCCAAAAAGTCACAAAGGCTATTGAACAGGCAAACAGGGGCGAACTGATTACAGACGAAGCACTGCAAAACGAGATTGAAACGTGGTAGACAAGTACTCCGTATATTGGACGCCCGAAGCAAAAAGCGACTTAAAATCTATTTTTGAATACATTTCACGCGCCGACAGTCGGCAACGAGCCATGTACGTCATTACAGGCATTAGGGAAAAAGCAAACGAAACGGCCTTTTTCCCCACCAAACACGCCAGAGACCCATTTGTCAATCGGGACAGTGTCCGTTTTGCCGTAAAGTGGTCGTTTAAGATTGTGTTTGAGGTAAAAGATTATTCCGTCCGAATACTCAGCATTTTTCACACGGCTCAAAATCCCGAAAAACTGACTGCTTTGTAATACGTTGTTTCTAAAGCCGTAAACAAAAGCGGGCTGACGCCCGCCTCTGCTTTGTTTAGTGTTAAAACTTCGTTACATCTTGGTTGTAAACGTAATCTTTACAATACTTGATATGCCTTCAGCGTTTTCGGCTACCATGAAAAGCGTGTGAGGCGTATTAACCAAACCACCTGTAAAGTTCTTGATTATCCCTTTACCGGCAGAAATGGAACTGGCTAAACCAGATTTGATTGTTGCCACACTCAGTTCAGAACCGGGTACTACAGTGGCAAACATATAGACCGTTGCATCAACATTAAGGTCGAATTTTAATGTTGCCACAACACCAGTCACATCCGTAACCGTCAGGTTACTGATGACCGGCACCTGAGGCAGCGGGTCGGGGCCTGAGCAGTTCGAGCCGCTGAGTACAAGACCCAGAACAAGGGTCAGGAGGGAGAAAAGAATCTTTTTCATAAATTAAAAATTTTGGTGTTAGTAAATGGGGTTGTTTAGTAAATTGGTTTGAAATTTCTGATGGGTGGTTATACACATAAAAAAGCGGACTTAAATATCCGCCATCGAGGTCTACTACAACCTTTGCACTGAATAAAGAAGCCCGCGTATACGCGAGCGTCAGTATATTCATAGTGCATCTTGTGTAGTAGTTTCGATGACAGAATATAGCAAAACGCTATCTCTATATGTCTTTATCGTGCGCATCGGCACGCCGGTTTTAATCCATAGGCAAGGTTGGTTTTCGACCACAAATTTAGGAAAACTTTCCACATTCGCAATAATAAAATGTTTATCTTTGTCCCCCTCGTATGCAACAGGTAACGCACATAGATTCCCTGGAAAAGCTGCCTCAGGCGGCGCGGCAGGTATTGGAATGGGTCGGCTGCCGCAACATCGTAGCCCTCTATGGTGCCATGGGCGCGGGAAAGACGACGCTGATCAAGGCTATATGCGCGGAATTAGGCGTGGGCGACCAGGTGTGCAGTCCGACCTTTACCTTGGTAAACGAATACCGGACGGCCACGGGTCGTATGATTTATCACTTCGATTTTTATCGAATCAATAAAATAGAAGAAGCCTACGACTTGGGCTATGACGAATACTTTGACAGCCCCGGCCTTTGCCTGATTGAATGGCCGGAATTAATCGAAAGCCTGTTGCCCCAAGATGCGGTAAGGATTAGCATCAGCGAATGGGTCGATGGCAAGCGGGAAATAAAGTTGCTGTAAGCTCAGACTACAATAATCCGGATATCCCGGGGCCCGTGCGGGGGCTGGGGGATTATGTTGCCGATGGGATAAAGCGGGCAGTCGATTTCCCGGGCTACGGTTTGAAGTTGGGGTATGGCTTGGGGCAATACGGCAACAAGCAGTCCGCCGCTGGTCTGTGGGTCGCAGAGCAGGGCTTTTTGCGGTGGTGTTAAGGGGGATATTTTGTGTCCGTAACTTTCGAAATTGCGCTGGGTGCCTCCGGGGATACATTCCTGTTCGATGAGTTTTTCAATCCCCTGGATGCGGGGGACCTTGGCGTATTCGATTTGGGCATACAGTCCGCTCCCTTGGGCCATCTCTAAACAGTGCCCCAGCAATCCGAAGCCGGTTACGTCGGTCAGGGCGCATACGCCGGGGATTGGGGCAAAGCGGGCTCCGGCGCTGTTGAGGCGGGTCATTAGTCCAAGGGCGGCGCTCTTTTGCTCCTCTGTGGCGCAGCCGAATTTTTCGCCGGTGGTGATCAGTCCGATGCCCAAGGGTTTGGTGAGGAATAACACAGCTCCTTCTTGGGCGCTGCTGTTCTTTTTTACCAGATCGGTGGCGACTATGCCGGTGACGGCTAATCCGAAGATGGGGTCGCTGCTGTTGATGCTGTGTCCTCCGGCTAAGGGGATGTGGGCCTTGGCGCAGACCTGTCGGGCGCCTGCCATCACTTTGGCGGCCTCTTCTGCCGGTAATTTGTCGAGGGGCCAGCCCAAGATGGCTATAGCCATCTTGGGCTGGCCTCCCATGGCGTAGATGTCGCTGATGGCGTTGGTGGCGGCAATCCGGCCAAAGTCAAAAGCATCGTCCACAATCGGCGTAAAGAAATCGGTGGTACTGACTATGGCTTGGCCGTTCCCGATGTCAAACACCGCGGCGTCGTCGCTGTGCTCATTTCCGACCAAGAGTTGGGGAAAGAGGCCTTGCGGTTCGGAGGTGTGTAGTATCTTTTGCAGGGTGGCGGGCGCAATCTTGCAGCCGCATCCGGCGCCGGGGCTGAATTGGGTAAGTTTCATCAAGGGGTGGTTTGGGTGATAAATCGGCTCGTGAGAAAAAGCATGCAAATATACAAAAAGTGCATGGGGATTTTTGCTATCTTTGTCGTTTCTTTATTCTGTTATGCACAAAAAAGTCCTTTTAATGATTCTCGACGG
>WRBG01000170.1 GCA_009784635.1 Bacteroidales bacterium
CCTGACAATAGCGACTCGACAAGATAGACAGGGTTTGTTTGGTGTTGTAGACAGGGGGTTTCTGGAAAATCTAACTTTGATTGGCGTAGACATAAGAGGGCGGGATTTTGTCGGCGGAATTGCTGGGTCTTTTCCAATCGGAAGTATAGAAAATAGCAGCTTGATGGGAACAGTGGAAGGGAGGCATTTTGTAGGTGGAATGGTAGGATATGTCTTCAACAGCTCTATTTCATTTAGTACCTATTTAGGTAATGTGCAAGGAGATATTTACGTAGGTGGTTTGGTCGGAAAGCACTCCATTAACGAAGGAGACCGTTTTCTGGCTTCTGCTTACGCCGCACCGCGTATTGCTCCAATTGAGCTGCGGGAAAATGTCGTAATAGCTGCAGTGTCCGGCGAAAGATATATTGGTGGATTAGTAGGGTATAGCGGAAGACGCACTTTAATAAGCCATGGATTTTTTGCAGGTAAAATTAGAGGAGAAGCGTTCAGTGCCGGTATAAGCGGATTTTTTCATCACGGAGCAAGAATAATGAATGCTTTCGTTTTACTGTACGATATGCCCAATAGCGAGCATTTTACCGAAATAACTCATAACCATAACGATAGGATACATATTAATGCGTTACGTTATCTAAACGGCGAATGGTTTTTAAACTCCAATCCGTTACCGACAGAAAATGGCGAAAATCATTTTCTTGCTTTTTTTAATTTACTAAGGTTGGAACAAGTGTTTGACCGAGACAGACTTACAGATGTATTAGGGATACTGCGTCATCCGATTTTCATGCTGAACATTCCATTTACGGAAAGCGTATTAGAGAGACTGTGCCATCCGTTTTATGTGCTGAACATTCCATATGGAATGGAAATATCGCTGGATGCGCCTCTTTCGATTGAGATTGTTGAAAGAGGCTTTAGCCCATCCTTGGGTTCTTTACTGGGCGTAAGGTTTTGGATAGATAATGGCCATTTCAACGTATCTGGTTCTATGCGTGATATACCAAAGGGCGTTTATGCCATACCCTGCTCTAGGGATGTCGATGGGCGTTTTGAAACAATATGGGTTTTGTTGAATGTTATTTGAAAATAAGCTGAGAGGGGTATTCTTATGAAGAAAATTTGTGCCTCTGCTGATCAACGTAAGAAAACGCTGAAACGGAACTTGAAAATAGCCTTATCCATTTTCGTCTTCTCAATCGCTTGGCTCTACTCAGATATCATCTTTGCCGTTGCCAGACACACCTATAGAAATTTTACCTCAACCTGGACAGCGCCAGAGCCATTGGGGCTAGAAAACTGGATAGACCACGCCGCCGATGGCTTCGCGAGTGGAGCTGGAACAAGCGAAGACCCTTTTCTTGTTTCCAAACCAGAACAGTTGGCTTACTTGGCGAGGCGAGTCAATACGGGAACTTTAGGCCGAATTCACATCAAAATCACAGGTGACATTGATTTAGCCGGTAAGGAATGGACGCCTATAGGAACAAGGCAGCATCCTTTTTCTGGGCAAATTAATGGCGGAAACAACGTTATTTATAACCTGACGATAGCAACCTCGCAAAGCAGGCAGGGGTTGTTTGGTGTTGTAAGCGTAGGAGTTTTGGAAAACCTCACATTGATCAACACTAACATAAAAGGGCGGGATTTTGTCGGCGGAATTGCGGGAGTTATGAACGGAAGCATAAGAAACAGCAGCTTAGTAGGCACGATAGAGGGAAGGCATTTTGTTGGCGGATTATCTGGATATGGTTTCTACCATAGGACAAGGTTATCTTGTTTTGTAGGCAATGTAAAAGGCGATGTTTACGTAGGAGGATTGGTCGGAAAGCATACTATTAACGAAGGAGACCGTTTTTTAGCTTTTGCTTACGCGTCAACAGCACGTGCTTCGCTGGAACTAGATTTCAATAGCGTTATCGCTGCTGTGTCAGGCAGAAAATATGTGGGGGGCTTAGTGGGACATAGCGGAGAGCGTACTTTTATAATAGGCGGATTTTTTGCCGGAAAAGTTAGAGGAGAGACTTTCAGTGCAGGTATAAGCGGCTTCTTTCCACTTAATGCCAGAAGAAGTATGGTGCCTAACCTTGTTTTATTGTATGAAATTGATGATAGCAGTGATTTTAAGGAAATTGCTCATGGTGCTAGCGTTAATTTGGCTACTGCCGTGTTGCGCCATATAAATGGCGAATGGTATTTTAATTCTGAGCCGCTCTTGTCAAAAGATGCTGAAAGTAGATTCCTTCTGATATTAAGAAAAGTTTTAGAGCTCGAACAAATGCTTGGCCATAGGCGTTTTACAGAAAACATGCTTGAGAATTTGTGCCACCCATTTTACGTGCTTTCCATTCCATATGGAATGGAAATACCCCAAAACGCGCCTATTTCAATTGAGATTGGCGGAAAAGGATTCAGTTCATCTTTAGAATCTTTTTTGGGCGGAAGATTCTGGGTAGAGGGTAACTATTTCAAAATGTACGGTTCTATACGTGACATACCAAAGGGTATTTATGCCATACCTTGTTCCAGGGATGTCGATGGGCGTTTTGAAACAATATGGGTTTTGTTGAATGTTATTTGAAAATAAGCTGAGAGGGGTATTCTTATGAAGAAAATTTGTGTTTGTGTTCTTGTCTTATTAGTCATGTGCTCTAAAGTTTTTGCCTCAATTCCAACGTATCCTACAATAACGCCTATTAACTTGACTATTTGAGCGGTGGAGGTAGAAGTGTGAGGAGATGCATTATTATTGGCGCCGCCGAGTGTAATGCCGAGGTGGTGGTTGGTTTTTGGATAAGCAGGATGCAGAGGAGGTGGAAAAAGTGAAAAAAATACATCTCTGTTATTTCATTCCACTTGCTGTATGTATTGCTATCGTTTTTCTTAACGGCGGAGCGACAGAGGTTTTTCATATGTTTCTTTTTCTACTGTTCTTTATTGGACTAATCGGGAGCGCTTCGGCTGGTTTTAATGGCCGTACAGCTACCGCTGTCATATCTGGGATTTCTATTTTAATATCCATCGCACTTCTTAAGTATTTTGGCCTAATAATACCCAACGCGGCGATTATGGATGGCTGGGAACATGCTTCTTTTATTGCAGGTTGTGTGGTTTTGGCGGTGGCTTTCATTACGCATAACAATAAAACGTTGTCCAAACTGCAAGTCTTTTATTATGTTCCGAGTGTTGTGTTTATATTGTTGTCAATTTTTTCGACATCACCTGCGATAGATAAAACAACCTTGGTGCTTTTATTGGTGGCGTGGATAACAGTTAAAGGGCTTAACAGTATGTATTCAAGCACTCCAATTGATGAAAAGGAAGAAAAAGCACTGAAACGAAAACTAAAAATAGCCTTATCCATTTTCGTTTTTTCAATCGCTTGGCTCTACTCAGATATTATCTTTGCCGTTGTCAGATACACCTATAGGGATTTCACCTCAACTTGGACAGCGCCGGAGCCATTGGGGCTTGAAAACTGGATAGACCACGCCGCCGATGGTTTCGCTGGTGGCTCCGGGACAAGGGAAGACCCTTTTCTTGTTTCCACGCCTGAACAGTTGGCCTACTTAGCAAAACGAGTCAATACAGGAACTCTTGAAACAGCCAATGTCAGAATCTTAAACGACATTGACCTTGCCGATAAAGAATGGACGCCGATAGGCACAAGACGGCATCCTTTTTCAGGGCGCATTGATGGCGAAGGCACTGTCATTTATAACCTGACAATAGCGACTCGACAAGATAGACAGGGTTTGTTTGGTGTTGTAGACAGGGGGTTTCTGGAAAATCTAACTTTGATTGGCGTAGACATAAGAGGGCGGGATTTTGTCGGCGGAATTGC
>WRBG01000171.1 GCA_009784635.1 Bacteroidales bacterium
CGCCGAAGTCCCGGCACTCTTCCACATGGAAGCACTGCGCGCCCAAGCCGTCGCCGCGCGCACCTATGCCATCTATTCCATGGCAAGCATAGGCATGGATCACTTCGACCACGCCCGAATTTCAGAGATTTGGCAAGCCTATCTGAGCGAGTCCGAAATGCGCGCACGCTGGGGCGATAATTTCGACACCCATTTTGCCGCAATCCACGAAGCCGTCCGCTCAACCAAAGGCGAAATCCTAGTCTATGACAACGAGCCAATCCTAGCCGTTTTCCACGCCCAATCCGGCGGCCAAACCGAATACTCCGAAAACGTCTGGCGCGCCCCAAGGCCATACCTGCAAAGCGTCAACTCCAATTTCTATACCTATCGGCCGGATTTTGAATACAATCACAAATTTAGCACAGCAGAGCTAAACACGCGCCTAAATTCAGCTTTCCCAAACATGCTTTCGGACAGCAACGCCCCCCAAATACAAATCAACGCCCGCACCGCCGCAGGCTACGTCCAAAGTGTAACCATCGCAGGCCACCCAATAGACGCCATCGCCCTTCGAACAGCCCTAGGCCTAAGAAGTACCAATTTCACCATTCGCCACGAAAACAACCACACAATCTTCACCACTCGAGGCCACGGCCACGGCGTAGGCATGAGCCAAATAGGCGCAAACGCCCTAGCCCGGCGTGGGTATAGTTATGTCGAGATTTTGGCACATTATTATAGGGGAGCGATGGTGGTTGGAAAGGATTAAGTGCTTTGCTATCCATTATAATACAACCCTGTAGGGACACGAGCAACCGCCCCAACACTCCCCCTTCCGTCATTGCGGACTTGCTCCGCAATCTCATCACTCAAAAAAGATGCGGATCAAGTCCGCAATGACGAGGCATTATGCGCACAGAAAAGGACTCCCCCACATCCCCCACAAAACCCTCCATCGGAGGGGTACGCCCAAAGGGCGAGGGTGGTTAAACAGCCACAACACCTCGGTCGTCGACCGTTGGTCAAGGACCGTTGGTCAAGGACCGTCGGTCAAAGACCGTCGGTCAAAGACCAAAAAGCATCTCGCGTCCACCATCCAAACAACTATCAAAACCCTAAATCTATCCACTGTAATAACCCCAAAAAATTCCCCTCCATCTGAGAAATCCGCCCAAAGGGCAGGGGTGGTTAAACAGCCGCAACATCCCCCCGTTTTCGCCAACTACAGAGGTATCGCAGTTACCGCCATTTAGCTTAAAATATACATCTCATGTTCTAAGGGGCAAGGAGTATAACGAAGCATAAAGGAAACCTCGCAAAATAAAGGATCATCCGTCAGCAGGTTCGCATATAAAAACAGATACCTAAACAGGGGTATCTGTTTTTATGTACTTTTCTAATCTCTTCAAAGTCGCACGGTTTTCAACGCAGTCAAATTCCAAATGCTTGCTTCCGTGAACGGATGCCAGTTAAGTCCTTCTTTGGAAAGCTGATTTTCGAGTAGGGCGGAGTATTCTTCGCAGGAAATTAGACTATCGTACAGAAAATAAATATGCCCATCAACTCGTTCACCTTGCCAAAGCCAATCCCTGCCAAAAATGGTGACATAGTTAATTTCGCTCCCCATACGCTCGGCTCTTGCGACACTAAAAGACCCACCCCCACCAGACCGGCTAAATGTGCCATATTGAGTTATGCCGCTCATTGACCTAATGCCAACTTCCTCAGCCCAAATTTCGTTATCATAGTAGAACAATACCAATTTGAGCGTGTAGCCTAAGTTCAAAACAACCACTTCTTGTCCATTTCCAAACAGGTCAAATACTGCCATTTCGTGCGCTTGCGGCATATCGCCACTTAGATATTCATCAAGGTAAAAACTCCCGAAGCCCGAAACAAATCTAAATTGCTTTTCGCTCCGCAATACACTACGGAACAAGTCAAAAACCCTCACAGTTAAATGGTATCTTTCGTTGAGCAAGATTAGGTTGTTCCCATCTTTATCAACTCTAAAATTAGCGGTGTGCAAACCCTCCCAAGGAGTGCGCCGACCTAAAGGCTGAGCATAATCCCACGCTCCAAAAACAAATACGGTAAAATACACATATTCATCAGTTATCACAATATCTTGATACGACACACGGCTGAAAAATTCATCAAAAGTTGGTGCGTCAGTTTCCAAAAACAGCATAATGGATTCGTCGCTTTCCGGCCGCCAGCGAGCCAAGTTTCCTTCACCACTTATAGTATTTGTGCCATAAATATAACCATCATCACCAAATAAAATAATGGTGTAGATAAAATCGCCAAGAAACTCCCTGTCTGTGCCATCTGGTCGAATACGAATCCAACCTTCTTTACAACAACCTTGATGACACCAGATATGGTTATAAATCCAGTCATCAATAACTATAAAACGATGCTCATTCGTTCCCAAATGAAAGGCTTCTCGCCCACTTCCATCAAGCCTAACTCTGTGTAAGTCTCCAAAAAAGTTGCCCATGCTCCCTTGAATTTGCCCAACACTTAAAATCACCCAATCACCAACAACATCAAGCTGAAAAATAAGTTGTGGGCTGCACCACTCTGTTTCGGCCTGACCCCACTCGACATTTAGCGAGGGAAAAGTTGTAAGCTGCGTGATATGCGAACCGTAATTTTCTATCCTATAAAGAGTGTTAATATTGCCCTCAATTCTGCTGCCGAATTGAGTTATGCCATTATCCCAATGGATGAATAAATCATCGACAAAATCAGTGTTGTGCGTGGTGTCGATATAGACTTGTTCTGTGGGTTCATCAACGACAACCGTGGCTTGTGCATATGCTATATTGTCGTGGGCGTAATTAGATTCTTCGACAACAACAAAACCGCCCACATCATATTGACCACTACAAGCTGTGAATATAAGTGTAATGGCAACTAAAATAAAACCAACAAACAACCTACTTTTCACATCACACATACCCCATCACCGAATCCCACCCAAACTCAAACCTCTCTTTACCCTCGATAACGTCAAACTCATAATAGTCGGAAGTTAGCAGCACCCGCCAAAAACTTTGGCAGGTGCAAGTGCAAAAGAATCCTCAAAGGATATTTTATACGCTGTTTTTAACCGCCCGGCTTCATTGAAAATCTCATCTGTAATTTCAGCGTTTATTTCAATGAGGCACTTCTTTATTTCGGTCAATGTTTTGTTAAGAATTTTGTTAAAAACTTTCTACTAAATCCCCTACATTATCCTAAACCTCTATCATCTTCTGCTTAGCAAGCAGCTCTTCCATAGTATCCCGCTCCCGAATCACAACAACTTCCCCATTCTCTCTAATCAAAACCTCCGCCGGGCGCAAACGGCTATTATAATTCGAACTCATAACAGCCCCATAAGCCCCCGCGTCCAAGATTCCAATAACATCACCCTCTTGGATCTTAGGCAACGTCCTATTCTTTGCCAAAATATCGCCGGTCTCGCAAACGTTACCCACAACAGTAACCTCTTCAACCGTTCCGCAATCCTCGCCCGCAGCGCGGTAAACTTCCATATCATGATGCGAATCATAAATAACCGGCCTCGCAAGCACGTTCATGCCAAAATCCGTACCGACATATTTTACCGGCCCATTGTTTTTCACCACGCGCACTTTACCCAAAAGCACGCCCGCTTCCGCAGAAATATATCTGCCCGGCTCCGATTTCACAACGATTTCCCTGCCATAAGCCTTCATGAACTTCTCAATCAGCTCGTTTAGCTGCTTGCCGGCGTCTTCTAAATCAAGCCTCGCTTCACCTTCTTGCTTTCTATAAGGTACGCCGAATCCACCGCC
>WRBG01000172.1 GCA_009784635.1 Bacteroidales bacterium
GCGCAGAGGTGGCGGCGTCGTCTACGCTAAACCAAAGAACGCCTCCAATGGGGTCGGGCAACCATGAGCGGCACTGCCCTACGTACCACCAGCCCGTTTGCTGGGTGGCTACGGCGCGTTCATTTACGTAAGTCGCACCCTCATAGGTAAAATTCATGGGACGCCACCGGTAAGGCAGTTCGTGTCCGCCGGCGCCGGGGTCAAAGCGCATGTCCAAAACCGTACCTTCGTAGTGGTCGCGCATTAAATCGGCCACTTGTTTTACCGATAATTTTTCGGTGGGTTTTACCCAAAGCGGCATCCGGTTATGGGGATTGCGCCCCATGGCGTAGTCGGTATAAGCGTCCATACCTTCTGTAATATGGCGAAAGACAGCCCAAACACGGGCTTCACAGGCACGCATACCGCTAAAAGTGAGGGGGGCATACACATCTGAGAAGCTAAAGTCTTTGTCGGCGCCGGAGTAGAGGTTGTTTTCGCGGGCATGGGAGATTACATCGGGGGCATAGAGGCAGTTGTCGGGGTCATTCAGCGGAAAAGTCGTAATGCGCGCTTGATTGGCATGGGCCGACACGTAACCGTCCGGTATCCGTAAGGCCACCCATACGGCGCCTTTGTTTACGTTTACGCCCCTTACGATTCTGGGAATCTTAGGCATCATCTCCAAGAGCCACACTTCGTTGGGGTCGGCAATAGAGATGGATTCGCCCGAAGAGGCGTAGCCATAAGCGCTCACTAAATCTGCCATCACCTTTATTGCCTCGCGGGCTGTTTTGGCCCTTTGCAAGGTAATGTAAATCAGCGAACCATAGTCAATGATTCCGTCCGGGTCGCGCATCTCCCTGCGTCCCCCAAAGGTAGACTCTCCGATTAAGAGTTGGTGTTCGTTTATATTGCCGATAACTGAATAAGTCTGTTCGGCTTGGGGAATTTCCCCTAAATATTTTCCCGTATCCCATTCGTAAACCTTCATCATCGTCCCCTTGGGATAGGTTCCGGCAGGACGGAAATAGAGTTCGCCATAGAGTTGAAACGAGTCGGCAGAATAGCTAATCATGGTGGAGCCATCTTTGGAAGCTCCCTTAGTTACCAGAATATTAGTACAAGCTTCGGCATGAGACCAAGCCAAAATGGCGGCCATCGTCAATAAAAAAACAGTTTTCTTCATATTATTTTAACAATTTATAGGTTTCTTTGTATTATGTTACAAATATAGCCAACATCTTTTTATGCGCCAAATCCTTATTGTGGAAGACGAAGCCGATATCTGCGAGATTTTGAAATTCAATCTTGAAAATGAAGGCTATGAGGTAAGCGTTGCCTATTCTGCCGAGGAAGCAATCATGCTCAACCTGCCTTGTTTCCACCTCCTTTTAGTGGATGTCATGATGGACAAAATGTCGGGATTCGAGTTTGCCCAAATCGTAAGAAAGAACAGCCACACCAAACACATCCCCATCATATTTCTAACGGCCAAGTCCGCCGAACAGGATGTATTGACCGGTTTTAAGGCCGGAGCCGACGACTACATCTACAAGCCTTTTTCCATTAGGATTGTGTTGGCCCGTATTCAGGCCGTATTGCAACGCCATGACTTTGAAGATAAATTAGACGACCTCCATTTTGAATCGCTGCACCTCTATCCTCGGCAAAAGAAGGCGATGGTTGGAGCGCACGAAGCCGACCTCACCAAGAAGGAGTTTGAGATGTTGCTCCTCTTTATGCGCCACTCCGGTAAGGTTTTTTCGAGGGAGGAGATTTTGCACCACGTCTGGAGCGACCAAGTATGTGTTACCGACCGCACCATAGACGTGCATATCAACAGACTACGAAAAAAAATCGAGCCTTACGGAGATAATATTGTTACACGTTCGGGATATGGCTATTGCTTTGAAGGGTGACAAAAAGCCCATAACGCTCACCACCGGACTGTTTGCCTATTTCTTTGGCCTCTCCCTCCTGTTCGGCTGCATCTTGGTGCTGTTTCACTTTTTTTATGAACGCCATTACAAGATTCAAACCCTAAATAGCACCTTAGAACATAACACATTACTGATTCACAACTACCTAAGGCAACAGCCCATAGACTCTGTGGGGTTGTTCACGGACTTATTGGACAAAAATCTAAGAATCACCATAATCGGGGCATCGGGCGAGGTTTGGTACGATAACGATGTTGTATTGGAGCAATTAGACAACCACCTGCAACGACCCGAAATCAAAGAGGCCAACCAAAAAGGCCGGGGCGCCTATGTCCGCCGCTCCCCCACCACCCAAATCGAATATTACTATTTTGCCAAAAAATTTGATACCTACTATGTTCGTGTGGCATTGCCCTATATCAAAAACGCCAGCCGACTCATCTCTCCCGGCTATTTCTTCTCTGCTTTTACCCTCATACTCCTTTGCTTGTTGGCCGCCGGATTGTTCTTTGTACGGAGCCGCTTGGGAAAACGCCTCTCCGGAACACAATTGGAGCAAGAACGCCTTATCCGGCAGGAACTGACCCAAAACCTCTCCCATGAACTAAAAACGCCGGTCAGCAGTATTTTGGGATATATGGAAACACTGGCGCTCAAGCCCGACCTTGAACCCGACAAACTGCGTTTCTTTATTGAGCGCAGCTACGTACAAACCCAACGATTGAGCCGACTCATAGAGGATATATCGCTCTTAAACCGCCTTGACCACGCCCCCGAACGCATCCCTTTTGAGTCCATAGACCTCTTTGATATCATAGAAAACGTGGTCAAGGATGTGAGCCTGCAACTGTTTGAACACCATATTGCAGTGGCGATGCCTCCCCGACAAACGCTTTGGATAAACGGCAACAGTTCACTGCTTTACTCCATATTTCGCAACCTTTTTGATAACGTACTCGCCTACGCAGGCCCCCATACCACCATCTCTATCTCATGGATAGACAAGGGCGATCCATTCCTCTATTTCTCCTTTTCGGACAATGGCCCCGGCATAACGCCCGAACATCTGCCCCATCTTTTTGACCGTTTTTACAGGGTAGACAGCGGCCGCTCCCGCAAACAGGGAGGCACAGGTCTGGGACTCTCCATTGTAAAAAACGGGATTATGGCCCACGGCGGCAGCATTGAGGCGCATACCGGTAGCGGCTTGACCTTTTCGTTTAAGATTAGGAAATAATCCGATTATCCCTTATTGAAGTTTACAATTTATTTATACCTTTGTCGTTGTAATTATTAAAAGTGGACTTTATGGTATAACCGCGTAGTATTACGCACAATTGTAGACATATTGAATAGCGTTTAGCAATGTTTTTGCTTTGTGGAATCTTGACAATTTCAAAAAGACAGTTTAAAAATAGGGCAATGACGCTCACGTTCCGGCGTGGGCTTTGTTTGTGCATATAGGCTGTCTGGGTAGTCAAGAACCTCATAAAGCGAATGAACAGAGTGGGTCCGCGCTTTCTTTATGACGTTTATGTTAGATATGTTAAGAAGTAATGTGTATATTGGATCAATTATCCATGAAGTTTTTCTGAAAAGAAAAAGGGAAAGTCAAATAACTGTTGGTAAGTTTGCCAAAATATTAGGTTGTCGTAGGAGTCGTATTTATGTTATATTTGACAGTAAAAGCATTGACATGGATACGCTGATAAGAATATCAAAGATATTGGATTATAATTTTCTACTGGAACGTCAGTTCGACCTAAGCGACTTTCTTAACAGCGTTGATGTCAATAATTTCAAGATTAAGGGCTGGTTTCTTAGGAGCGATATTATAGGCAATCAAACCGGAAACAAGGTTTGCGATAAAA
>WRBG01000173.1 GCA_009784635.1 Bacteroidales bacterium
AATCAAGGCCATGTCCCTAAAGTTCCGCAAACGTATTTTTATGAATCAATTTTTAACTAACTTTGCCCAAAATCAAACCAAAAAACTACACACCTATCGGTAAACTTTTATTTGACGACGTACGTTTGCTTGGGAAGACGCCTCGATTGATTGATGAATGGCAGGTACAGCCTAAATTGTGGGATTATATACGGCACGAAGTGGACGACAGGCGACAAGCAGCGCAATTTATACTTACGGGTTCGGCAAATCCCGAAGAAAGTATTAATCTGCACTCCGGTGCGGGCAGATTTACAACGCTTGATATGAGAACAATGTCTTGGCAGGAATTGGGATTCTCTTCGGGAAAAGTGGGTATGGAAGGCCTGTTTGAGGGAGCAAAAATCGACATATACGATGAGCCTGTTGAACTGGAATTTATTGTAGAGAAAATAATTACAGGCGGTTTTCCCGCTTTATTGGGAAAGAGCTTGGTTCAAGCAATGGATATAAACAGAGCTTATATTGACTTGCTCGCAGAAATAGACATGAGCAGGATTTCAAACATAAAACGTGACCCTGTCAAAGTCAGAAATTTACTGCGTTCTATGGCCAGAAATACGGCCACAACGGTAGAAATAAAGACTTTGGCAGCCGATATTCAAGAAAGGGAGCATGGTGATATTTCTCGTCCCACCGTGTATGAATATTTGGACGCCCTAAATCGCTTGATGATAACAGAAGAGCAACCTGCATGGGACACGCATATCCGTTCTTCCTCCTCTTTACGAAAGATGCCCAAACGTCATTTTACTGACGTTTGCCTGTCGGTTGCGGCCCTTGGCATTGATGCAAAATCCCTGCTGGCAGATATTAATTACACAGGTTTTTTGTTCGAATCATTGGTTATCCACGAACTTAGGGTTTATGCGCAGGCAAATGACGCCAAAGTGTATTATTACCGAGATTCAAGTAATTTGGAGATAGACGCTATTGTGCAAAAATATAACGGCGATTGGATAGCATGTGAGGTAAAATTGGGCACGGGACAGATTGAAGAGGCAGCCATCAACCTTAAAAAATTTGTTACCGTCTTGGACTTTCAAAAGGTTAAACCGCCTAAATCGCTCAATATAATCACCGGAACAGGAATTAGCTATACCCGTTCCGATGGAATTAATGTAATCTCCATGGCTTCGCTTGGGGTGTGAAATCTTTCAAAAACAATCAATAATCATAAATCTATGGGTAATTTTATGCAATTTAAATCTCTATCGGTGGCGCTCTTTTGCGGCGCGGCGCTGCTGACAACAGGATGCGATGTGATGAGGCAGATGGGAAGCGCCTACGCAATGACTCAATGCACCTATGCCTTTCACTCCGTATCTACATATTCCATCATGGATATTGATTTGGGCAAACAGCTTTCTCCGCTCGATTTGCTAAAAATCACTCCATTACTCACGGGTGCGGCAAAGTCTGTGCCTATGAAGTTCACCATGAATATCGACATTAGCAATCCCAATGGATTGGAGGCGGGCTTACAGGGCATGCAATATATACTGAGTATTGACGGCCTGCAATTTACCACCGGAGAGCTTCGTGACCGGATATCAATTCCCGCTTTTTCGACCAATACCATGCCCTTGACTTTGGGCTTTGACTTGGCAACGCTGCTCAGTGGCTCATCTAAAGACGCAGTGGTCAATATTGTCAGAAATCTGGCAGGCATAGGCAATGCGCAAAGCAAAGTGAAACTCGAAATCAAACCATCATTTAGGATTGGCAATCAAGTGATGACCTCTCCCATGTACATCCCTTTGGAATTTACGCTGTAAGCAAATTAATAACAAACGATTATACAACCATGAGAAGATTACTGCCGATACTCGGATTCTTTTTACTCTCGTCGGGAATACTTGCAGCCGGAGAGAGAGACATTGTACTCAAAACCCCAACCGGAGATATTTGGGGCTCCATCCTTACACCCCAAGACGATGCCAAGGATATTATTGTGCTATTTATCAGCGCATCAGGTCCAACAGACCGCAATGGGAACCAAGTTCAAATGCAAAATAATGCCATCAAGTTTCTTGCGGAGGAATTGTGTGATGCGGGAATCCCGTCCGTAAGGTATGACAAGAGGGGTATTGCCGCCAGCACGACTGCCGGGCTAAGGGGGGAAGATATGCGTTTTTCTACCTCTGTGGACGATGCGCGAAGCTGGATAGACTTCATTGCAAAGGATTATAAGCGCGTAGTAGTGGCCGGGCACAGCGAAGGCGCTCAGATAGGGGTTATGGCGACAGTGGATAATCCCCATGTTTCAGCCGTAATCTCTTTGGCAGGCAGCGGACGTAAGCCTGCCGACCTGCTTAGAGTCCAACTTGGCGGACAGTCGCAGCAAATCTTGGAAATCTGTGAGCCAATTTTACAAAGCCTTGAAAATGGGATAACTGTTGACAATATACCGCCTATGCTGTTCTCTATCTTCAGACCAAGCGTACAGCCCTACGTGATTTCGTGGTTTGCCACTGACCCTGCAGTCGAAATTTCCAAACTTGAGGTTCCCGTTCTGATTATTCAAGGAGATAAGGACATACAGATTGCTGTTGAAGACGCCGACCTATTGGCCAAGGCGCAACCAAAGGCTGTGAAGGTCGTTATAGCCGGAATGAATCATGTATTCAAGGAGTGCGACACCACCGACCCAACAACGCAAATGCTTCAAACATACATGAACCCCGACCTCAAGAATATTCCCTCATTGGATTTTGAAGTTATTCGATTCATTAAAGGCCTGTAGAATAGCCTAGTGAACAGAAGTAAACAGTAGTGAACACAGGCGGACATAATAAAGCTGTCATCATTGGCGGAGGCTTGGGAGGGCTTTTTTGCGGAGCGATTTTGGCTAAAGAGGGCCGGCCCGTATTGGTACTCGAAAAGCATTATACGGCAGGAGGGGGGCTGCATACCTTTAAAAAAAATGGGCAGTGGTTCGATACGGGCATGCACTATGTGTCCGGATTTGAAGATGGGGGGAGTTTGCGTAAGCTATGCAGATATTTGGGCATTTGGGACAAGCTTTCTTTTGCGCCTTTGGATTCGGAGGCCTTTGATATTTTGCAGGTCGGGGCGGATGGGGCGAATTACGGTTTTTCCAAAGATTGCCATAACCTCCATTTTTCGCGCCTGCTTCCCCGTACCAAAATACCCAACTTCCTGTTTAGCGGTCAGAACCTCAATATGCACGGCATTCTGGGCGTGCCCATTAGCGCGGTGATTACCTGCGGAGAACTCATCGGATTGGCGTATTTTCTAAAAAAATTGGACAAGGTTGGCTAATTTTACATACCTTTGCGCCAATTTTTCGTAGCGCATGAAGTTTCGAATTATATATCCCAAGTGGCAGAAACTCAAAGAACAAACTCCTTTCTTTCTCCCTCCCCACGGCCCTGTGGTGATGGCGGCAGCCTTGCCCGACTACGTCAGTCCCCTGTTTACAGACGAAAACGTATCGGAGGTAGATTTTAACGAAGAAGTTGATTTTGTGGGCATTTCCATGATGTTGAGTACGCAGGTAAAAAGAGGATTTGAAATTGCGTCTGTGTTCCGCCAAAGGGGGGTGAAGGTGATTTTTGGAGGCATTTCCTCCATGCTGCACGCAGAAGAAGTCATGCTGCACGGAGATTCGGTGTTTTTGGGAGAAGCAGAAGGGCGGATGCAGGAAGTTTTTGCCGACTTTTGTCGCAATGC
>WRBG01000174.1 GCA_009784635.1 Bacteroidales bacterium
AGGCAAAACTGCGGTCATAGCCTTGGGGCATAAAGATGGGGTCGTATCCAAAACCTTTGTCCCCTTGAGGCGCCTCCAATATATGTCCGGGGACACATCCCTCAAAATAATATTCTGCTCCGTTTAAAATCAGAGCAATAACACACCGGAATTGGGCGCGGCGCTCCGTTTGTCCGGCTAATTGGGACAAGAGTTTGGCCATATTGGCCTCCGCGTTGGCTTGGGGCCCTGCGTAGCGTGCGGAATAAACGCCGGGGGCCCCGTCAAGCGCCCGTACTTCAAGGCCCGTGTCGTCGGCAAAGCAATCCAAACCAAAAATGTCCCAAATAGTGCGCGCTTTTTGCATCGCATTGTCTTCGAGCGTATTTCCTGTTTCCGGTATTTCCTGCGTATAACCCAAGTCGGCGGGAACAATCAATTGAACTCTTGGCAGTAGCATGGCCTGTGCTTCTTTGGCTTTGTGCAGATTAGCGGTAGCAAATATCAATTTCATGGCGGCAAAGTTATTTCAAAATTTGAAGTTAGCGCGATTCTTATTATATTTGCCCGAATAACCAAATATGATAAATGAAAAATAAGATTCTGCGAACAGGCTGCGTATGGTTGGTATTGCTCGTTTTCTCTCAAGGGATGCAGGCCCAATCGGCCCATTTCAGGACGGGGAGGAGTATAGATTTACTACATAATATTTTGAGGGAGGTGTCTGTATTTTATGTAGATACAGTGCAGATGGACCAATTGGTCAATATAGGGATTGCCTCTATGCTGGAACATTTGGACCCCTATACGGAGTTTATTCCCGAAGAAGACAACGAAAGCATTGAGCTGATGACGACCGGAACCTACGGAGGAGTGGGTTCATTAATCCAAAAGACTCCTAACGGAGTGATTTTTACCGACCCTTACGAAGGCTCTCCTGCGGTAAGGGCGGGTATTGTGGTCGGCGACCTTATTTTGGAGATAGACGGAGTTCCCGCCACCGAATTGTCGGTGGACGAGTGCAGCAGACGTTTGAAAGGAATGCCGGGCACCGATGTGCGTTTGAAAATCAAGAAAGTTAAGACAGGGGAAACCGCAGAACTGACCATTCGGCGAGAACGGATTCACTTTCCCGATATTGCCTATTATGGGATTTTAGACGGAGGCGTGGGCTACATACGTATTACCGGTTTTACCTTAGGCGGCGGGCAAGAGTTGCGCAACGCTTTCTTGGAGCTTCAAGCAAGCGGAAAGATGTCTACCTTGGTGTTAGACCTGCGCGGAAACGGAGGCGGACCGGTAGAAGAAGCAGTCAATATGTTGGGACTGTTTTTGCCCCGCGCTACGGAAGTGCTGTCGGTCAAGGGGCGTTATCCCCAACAAAATATGACTTACAAGACCAAGGACGAGCCTTTGGACGTTCACATTCCCATAGCGGTATTGGTGAATCGAGGCTCAGCCTCCTCCTCAGAAATATTGGCCGGAGCCATACAGGATTTGGACAGGGGGATTGTAGTGGGCACCCGCACCTTTGGCAAAGGATTGGTACAGTCGTTTAGGCCTCTGCAATACAATGCAAAGCTCAAAATGACCACGGGTAAATACTATACGCCCAGCGGACGCTGTGTACAGGCCATTGACTACAGCCACCGGAACGAGGACGGGAGCGTGGGGTATGTACCCGATTCCTTGATTCAAGCCTTTAAAACCCGAAACGGCCGTCCGGTATTTGACGGCGGAGGCATTAGTCCGGATATTAGGGTGGAGCCGGAACCCTTTAGTCGTTTGGCTATTGAGCTTTTATCCAAAAACTTGATTCGGGATTATGCCATCCAATATTTTGCCGCCCGCGCATCCATTGCCGCTCCCGAACTGTTTGAGCTTTCGGACGCCGAATACGAGGATTTTATCTCCTTTATGGAAGACAGGGAGTTTGACGGCCGCAGCGCTACCGAAGCGTTGTTGGAGCAACTTGTCCACACCGCAAAGCGGGAAGGGTACGATTCCTTGACGCTGGAACAAATCGAGGCGGTAAAAGAAATGACCAACGGCAGCAAGGCCAAGGACCTGCAACGGCATAAAGCAGAGCTTAAACGCTTGCTGGAAGAGGAGATTTGTTCTGCGTATTACCACACAAGGGGACGGATTAGAAGTATGTTGCGTGAGGATGTACAGCTAAGCAGGACCATAGAGGTTTTGTCTGATTCCCACGCTTACCGGCGGGCGCTGGCGCCGCCTTCGGTAGAATAATTTAATGAATACGAATTTAACAAACATGATAACAGATAAAGTGATATGATAACGAAAAAGGAAAGAGAAGTGGCTCCCAATCACGTGAATCGAGTTTGTGCAGAAACGCAGGTGGTGGGAGATACCGTTACCAATAGCGATATGCGCATTGACGGCTCTTATGAGGGCAATATTATCTCTTCGGGACGTCTGGTTATTGGGGAGACCGGACAATATAAAGGCGCGGTACAATGCCGATTTTTAGATGTATGGGGAAGATATACCGGTACGGTGGAGGCTTCGGACGTAGTTTCTTTTAAAACCGGAGCGATTTTTGACGGAGAAGTGCGTACCGCAAAGTTGATGATGGAGTTGGGCGTGGTGTTTAACGGAAACTGTACCATGCAGGAAGACCTGAGGCCTAAGCTGGAACAATCTTAAAGACCTTGTCGCCGCGACGTACCGGCTGATGGGTGGCTATGGAGCAATAACTTCCTTTGGGTGCAGAGGTTACGGGCTCCAACTCTAATCTTATTTCTGTAACGGTTTGTGCTGCGACTCCGGTGGTGGAGCCAATAATCAGCAAGGGCGTCCCCGTATTTAGCGCGCCCGTTTCGAGCAGCACTTCTGCTACGCCCAACTTGCTAAAATAGTTGGTTACTTTTCCCAAATATTCTTTGCGTTGGGTCGCCTTGTTTCCATATACGTCGCTCCATTCGCCCATTTTGGCGCCTTGATAATAACCGTCCCAAAAGCCTCGATTAAAGACGGTCTCCAATTCTGCCTGCAACTTGTTGCCCAGTTCGGGACGGAAATCTCCCTTTAGGCAGGCCTCCACCCCTCGCTTGTATACAGAGCTTACGCATTTTACGTATTCGGGCGCTCGTGCGCGGCCCTCAATTTTAAGCACGTCTATGCCCACCTCCAATATTTTATCCAAGAACCGGATGGTGGAGAGGTCTTTGGGAGACATAATGTACTCTTGGTCAATCTCCAACTCCTCTCCGGTCTCCTTGTCCGTTACTGCGTAGGCGCGGCGGCAGAGCTGGTAGCACGACCCCCGATTGGCAGAGGTGTTGTAATGGTGCAGGCTCAAGTAGCATTTTCCGGAGATGGCCATACAAAGTGCGCCGTGGCAAAAGAGTTCCAATTTGACCAAATTACCGGAAGGGCCTTTAATCTGTTCCTGCCGGATACAGTCGGCAATGACCTTAATCTGCGGCAGGCTTAATTCCCTTGCCAATACCACTACGTCGGCATATTGAGAAAAAAATTTGAGCGATTGTAAGTTGCTAATATTTAATTGAGTAGATATGTGTACCTCAAGTCCGTATTTTCGTGCGGCGGTGATGGCCGCCATGTCGGAAGCGATTACTGCCGACAGCCGGACTTCTTTGGCACGGGCCAAGATTTGCTCCATCTGCTCCATGTCGCGGTCGTATAATATAGTATTCAGCGTCAGATAAGAACGCATACCGTGTTGCCTGCAAAATCCGGCGATTTC
>WRBG01000175.1 GCA_009784635.1 Bacteroidales bacterium
CCCCGGCATGGATATGCAGGCCACCCTTTTATTGAGCGGAAGAAGCATCGCCACATCCGGCAACTACCGCAACTTTTTTGAAGCGGACGGCCAAAAATACGGGCACACCATAGACCCCGCCACCGGCAGACCGGTACAACACAATTTATTGAGTACGACTGTCATTGCCCACGACTGCCTGACTGCAGACGCCTTTGCCACCGCTTTTATGGTCATGGGTTTAGAAAAAACCAAACTGTTTTTGGAAGCCCATCCCCACATGGACGCTTATCTGATTTACAGCGATGAAAAGGGGGCTTTCCAATCTTTTGCCACTCCTAATGTTACATTTTTAAAATAATCATAGACTATGCTTTCGAGACGTACATTTCTTCAAACTTCTGCCGCAGCCGGAGCCGCTTTGGGGCTGGGCATGACCAACCCCCTCTGGGGAAAGACCAAGGTCAAAGGCGCCGCTTCCTTTGATACAATCATTAAGAACGGATTGATTTATACCGGAGACGGGCGGGCGCCCATTTCGGGAGACTTGGGTATTAAAGACGGAAAGATTGCCGCCATCGGGAACTTGGGCGATACGGCCAATCAAGTGTTAGATGCAGCCGGCCGCGCCGTTTCGCCGGGATTTATTGATATCCATTCCCATACCGATACCAACCTGTTTCAATGCCCTGCCGGAGACAGCAAGTTGCATCAAGGCGTAACCACAGACGTGGGCGGCACCTGCGGCGGCTCTCCTTTTCCCTACTCGGACTCCGAGTTTGCCGAGCGAAAAGACCAACTGCGTTTTGGGCATCCCTATTGGCAGCACGTAGACGGATTTTATCAAGCCTTGGAAAAGAACAAAATCGGGATTAATTATGCTTCTTTTACGGGGCAGGGACAGTTGCGTTCGATTGCGGTAGGCGCTCATGCTGTGGAGGCTACTCCGGCCCAAATAAAACAGATGAAAGATATTTTGGCCAAGCAGTTGGACTTGGGCAGCATAGGCCTGTCCTGCGGTTTGGAATACACCCCCGGCTCTTACGCTTCCAACGATGAGTTAGTGGAGCTGTGCAAGGTAGTGGCTGAATATAATGGGCTGTTTTGCATACATATGCGCAATGAGGACGACTTTGTGGAAGAGTCGGTGAGGGAATCCATTGATATTGCCCGCCGTTCCGGAGTCCGCCTTCAGATTTCCCACCTCAAAGCCCAAAATGCCGCCAATTGGCACAAGGCGCCTATTTTGTTGAAAATGATAGACGATGCAGCTGCTTCCGGCATTGATGTGGCCTTTGACCGTTATCCATACACCGCTTTTTCTACGGGCCTCACCAGTTTTATACCCTTGGCAGAGCGTCAAGGCAGCAGGGCAGAAGTCATAGCCCGACTCCAAGACCCTCAAAAATCCAAGGAAATTGCCCGTTTTGGCGATTCCCGAATTGAACGCTTGGGAGGGCCTCAAAATGTGGTAATTACCTCAAGCCGCCAGCCCGAAAACCTGCAATACATAGGCAAGAACCTTAGGGAATGTACCCAAATGTCGGGCATGGGGGTACAGGAATTTGTACACCATTAGTTAATCTCCGAGAATATGGGCGTGAGTATCATAGGATTCGGCATGACCGAAGACAACCTCAAGCTGCTCTTTGCCCACCGCTTGGGCATGCCCGCCTCGGACGGCAGCGTTTATTCCCCCCAAGGCCCGCTCTCCAACAGCATGCCCCATCCCCGCTCTTACGGCAGTTTCCCGCGTTTCTTGGGCACCTACATTCGGGAGCAAAAAGTGGTAGACCTGCAAACGGCCGTGTACAAAATGACGGCCCTTCCCGCCTCCCGCTTGGGCATCAAAGACCGAGGTCTGCTGATTCCCGGCTACCGCGCAGACGTGGTGGTCTTTGACCCCGTTACCGTCTGCGAACTGTCTACCTACGCCCAGCCCCATCAGTTCAACAAAGGTATAGAACATGTCTTTGTAAACGGCGTGTGGACGCTCAAGCAGGCCCAACATACCGGCGCTCTATCCGGAGCGGTGGTGCGGTTAAGTTAATGGGCCTCCTTTGCCTGTTCAAACGCTTTTACAATCCTTTTTACCAAAGGATGCCTTACCATGTCTCTATCGTCAAAATAGATAAAAGCGATGCCTTTAGTGCGTTGGAGCAATTTTTCGACTTCGAGCAATCCCGAATCCGACTTTTTAGGCAGGTCAATTTGGGTGGCGTCTCCGGTGACAATAAACTTGGCGTTGCAGCCCATTCGGGTCAAAAACATCTTGAGCTGGCCTGTATTGGTGTTTTGGGCTTCGTCTAAAATCACGCAGGCGTTGTCTAAGGTGCGCCCCCGCATGTAGGCCAAAGGCGCAATCTGAATAACGCCTTCTTCTATATAGGTTTGGAGTTTTTTGCCGGGTATCATGTCGCGGAGGGCGTCGTAAAGCGGCTGGAGGTAGGGGTCTAATTTTTCCTTCATGTCGCCGGGCAAAAAGCCAAGCCGTTCTCCGGCCTCCACTGCGGGGCGAGTTAGAATAATACGCTTGATTTCCTTGTTTTTAAGCGCCCGCACAGCCAAGGCAATGGCGGTATAGGTCTTGCCGGTTCCCGCAGGGCCCAGAGCAAAAATCAAGTCGTCTTGGGCATAGGCGGCTACTAAGGCTTGCTGGTTGGGGGTACGGGCTTTGATACATTTGCCGTCGTTCCCGTACACAATGATTCGGAGGTCATCTTGGGTTTCCGTTTCCGGACTTTGACCGCTAAATAGGGCTTGTATATCAGCCTCATACAATAGGCTTTTTCTTTGCGCCAAGGCCATGAGGAAGGCAAAACGCTCCTCAAACAGGACGATTTCCTGTTCGGCTCCCTGTATTTTGACCTCTTCTCCCCTTGCCATTATTTTTAGCTTGGGAAAATACGTGCAAAACAGTTGAAACAGATGGTTGTTGGGGCCATAAAGCGTCCTTGGGTCAATATCTTCCAAATAAATGGTTTTTTCCATAAGAGGCAGTTTCTAAGGGATGGAGTTTTTTTCAAGTGTGTATCGGATGGTTCCGGACGATAAGGTATCCATGCGGTAGCTGACGCTGGGCAGTGGCGTCCCGTCCGGTTGAATCAATATGGATGCAGAAGGTCGGGTACTCTGCGCCAATGGGAGTACATAGTGCCTCCTACGTCCCTCCCGATACCGGTGTTCGGTAACAATCCATTCGTAGTCAAAGGAAGAAATGGCTGTGTAAAATCCGTTTTTTATCAGTTTGACTTCGGTTAGGAGGCCGATTTGGGTATGGGGAAAGGGCTGGTTGGAGACCATGTTGCCCAAGGAGTAAACGATGACGTTTTTGATTTCGCCCTTGGGGCAACGCCTTACTTCCATCCCCTGCGGTACGTGTGGATGCGCCCCTAATACCATATCGGCGCCCTTGTCAATCAAAAAATTGGCCAACCGTTCCTGATGGGCATTTTGACGCAATTGATACTCCTCTCCCCAGTGCATATAGACAATAATAAAATCGGGCCTCATATGCTGCGCCCTCAGCATGTCCTCTGCCATGACGGTGGTGTCTATAAGATTGACAATAAAGGGGGGAGGGATGGCAAGGCCGTTGGTGCCATAGCTGTAACAAAGCAGGGCGATTCGAATATTTTTCAGGTGGACAAGCAGGGGGTATCGTTGGTTGCGCTCTTCGAGAGACCTAAACGTCCCCGTGTGCAACATGCCTACAGAATCAAACAGGTCCA
>WRBG01000176.1 GCA_009784635.1 Bacteroidales bacterium
TCCCGAATGGCTTGCTGCCGTGCCGGACCGCGGCGACTTTGGCGGGCCGGTCAGCTTGAAAGCGACCCAAGGAAATCCTCCGGGCGCAGACCCCCGCTCGGCTACCATCACCTTTGTGGCCGCCAACGGCGACAAGATGAGGATGACTATAACGCAAAGCGCGCAAGAGGTTTATGCCGTAACCTATAATCTTATGGACCTAACCCGCAGTAATCCTGCCGACGCCGCGCTCCAAGGCGAAACCTACTCCACTGTTTTTACCGCAGATGCAGGCTATGGACTGCCCACCGCCATTACCGTAACCATGGGCGGAGTCCCCCTCGCAGAAGGAGTGGGATACAATTATGACAGCGCTACCGGCGAGTTTACGGTAACTGACGTTACCGGAGATTTGGAGATTACCGCAACCGGAACGCTCCAAGCCATTACCGTAACGGCAGTCATTATGACTGTAACTCCTTTCGGCACCTTGCCCTCCAACACGTTTACTTCAACCACCGATATTACCCAAGCGGAACTCAACATATTGGTAACGCTTAACACCGGCTGTCACATTGTGGACTGGTACACCACCGACAATCCCCTTGGAGTTGAGGCTGTGTTTCCTGTTACTGCCGCCACTACTCTCTATGCACGTTTAGACGGTGACGGCTCCGCGACTTCTGCACCTATTACCATTGTTACCGCCGCCGAATTAGAAGCGCTGAGCGTAAGGGTAAACACAGCTTCGGGTACCGCAGGCGCAGGCTTGTATTACAAACTTATTGCCGATATAAATTTGAGCGATTATGGTCAAGGTTCATCTTTTAACGACGGAAAGGGCTGGATTCCCATAGGGGACAACAACGCCCGTCCGTTCCGCGGTCACTTTGACGGCGGCGGCTTTAAAATTACCGAACTTTATATCAACAATACAGTACACGACAATACGGGACTCTTTGGCAATGTAACTAACGGAACGATTCAAAATCTTGGCGTGGAAACTGCCGCAGGCGGCATTACCGGTTATCGCTATGTCGGCGGCGTGGCGGGACAGGTGAACAACGCAACCGTAAACAACTGCTACTCCACAGGCACGGTTACCGGCGGCAGTTACATTGTCGGCGGCATAGCGGGTAGTGTTGGGTTTTTTGCCGTCGTAAGCAACTGCTACGCTACCTGTACGGTCAGCGGCACATACCATGTTGGCGGCATAGCGGGAATGGCTATGGGCGGCAACGTAATCAACTGCGCGGCATTTAATCCGAGCGTTGGGCGTATAGATGGGGGCACCTACCCCCAATATTTTGGGCGTGTAACAGGAGGAATGATACCGGGAATGAGTACGATGGACGGCTGTGTGGCGTACAGCGGCATGACGGCAACAGGCGGCATCTCTTTTACGGGACTAAACACACAGGACCAATGGGATGGTACAAGCGTTGACGCTTCAACCTCCAAAGCCACATACGTCGGTATGGGTTGGCTCTTTGACGACTCCCTACCTACCCCCGGTCCATGGGTATGGGACGAGGCAGGCTTCCCGCGACTAAGTTTTGGTCCGGCGGCAAATCCGTTCTAAACCAAAACTAAAAAATTTTCGCCTATCTTTGCCCTTTGGAGGACCGTTCTATCGCGCTTTGGTTTGCAAAGTGAGGAAAGTCCGGGCAGGACAGGGCGCCGCGCTGTGGAAAGCACAGGTAGCCGTAAGGTTAGGCTTGGCGTAACAGAAAATAACCGCCCGAAACGCTTGAATCGGGTAAGGGTGAAAAGGTGAGGTAAGAGCTTACCGGATGAGGCAGCGATGCCTGATGACGTACGTCCCCGCGGCCTGCAAGACCATGTATACCGACAATTGAGGGCTGCCCGCTTGATGTCGGGGGGTAGGTTGCTTAGATAAATGATAGAAACCTGAGGGGCAACCCAAGGGCACAGAACCCGGCTTACAGGTCCTCCTTTTTTTTTTAAATTTTTTGCACAAATTTTTCATGTTTCAAAAAAAACGCTACTTTTGCGCCGCCATGAATCGGAAACTCCATCCATACTACGGAAGCAGACGGGCCATTCGCGTCCGACGATAGTCGTGGACATATGCTCTTCGACCTATTTTTTCACCTTTTACTTTATCAAAATCATATCATGAATGTACGCATTTTTGTGGCCGAGACCAACCACATCATACACACGCAAAAAATTTGCGACCTCATTTACCTCTCCGCACAACAGAGGGGTACGGGCATTGCGACCCGTTCTCCCGAATACATTGCGGAAAAGATACAAAGCGGCAAGGCGGTCATTGCCTTAGACGGGGACAAGGCGGTGGGATTTTCTTATATCGAAACATGGAGCCACGGCCTGTTTGTGGCCAATTCGGGCTTGATTGTGGCCCATGACTACCGGAACCGGGGATTGGCCCGAAGAATCAAACGCGCCATCTTTGGACTTTCCCGCACATTGTTTCCCAATGCCAAAATATTCAGCATCACTACGGGATTGGCCGTCATGAAGTTGAATACCGAACTGGGCTACCGTCCTGTTCCTTTTTCTGAGCTTACAGACGATTCGGACTTTTGGGACGGTTGTCAAGGGTGTAAAAACTACGATATTCTGGAGCGGAACGACCGCGCCATATGCCTCTGTACCGGTATGCTCTACGACCCCGACCTCCATCCCGAATCTGCCCAAACCCCTTTACCTCATCAAGCGGACATGAAGTCCGCCCCCACATCAAAACATAATACATAATGAAAAAAGTCCTTTTAGCCTTTAGCGGCGGCCTCGACACCTCCTTTTGCATCCCCTACCTGATGCACGAAAAACAGATGGAAGTACACACTGCCTTAGTCAATACCGGCGGATTCTCTGCCTATGAATTAGAAAACATTGCCCTTAAAGCCAAGCAATTAGGCTCTGCTTCCCACATCAATATAGACGTTACCCAAACTTTTTACCAACAGGGTATCCGTTACCTGCTCTTTGGGAACATCCTTAAAAACGATACCTATCCCCTCTCCGTGAGCTCGGAGCGGATTTTTCAGGCTTTGGCTTTGGTTGATTACGCTAAAAAAATCGGTGCGGCGGCCATTGCCCACGGCAGTACGGGAGCGGGAAATGACCAGGTGCGCTTTGATTTGGTGTTTCAGGTATTGGCCACACACATGGAGATCGTCACCCCCATCCGCGATTTAAAAATCTCCCGCAAAGAGGAGATTGAATACCTTCAAAAACATGGGTTTGAGTACTCTTGGGAAAAGTCGAAATACTCCATTAACCAAGGACTTTGGGGCACCAGCGTGGGGGGCGTGGAGACCTTAAAAGGTTGCGGCATCTTGCCCGAAGAGGCGTGGCCCCATCAGGTGGAAAAAGAGGGAAAAGAGACGGTTTCCATCACCTTTGAAAAAGGAGAACCAATAGCACTTAACGGTATGGCTATGAGTCATGTGGAGCTGATTATCGAACTCAATCGTATAGGGCACGCTTATGGAGTCGGGCGCGACATACATGTGGGCGATACCATCATCGGCATCAAGGGCCGGGTCGGATTTGAAGCCCCCGCCGCGCTCATCCTCATCAAGGCCCACCATCTGTTGGAAAAACACGTCTTGACCAAGTGGCAGCAATACTGGAAAAAACAGCTGTCCGACTGGTACGGCATGTTGCTGCATGAGGCGCAATATTTGGACCCCGTGATGAGAAATATCGAAGGGTTTCTGGAGGATACCCA
>WRBG01000177.1 GCA_009784635.1 Bacteroidales bacterium
ATATCGGCGCTTACGTAATAAAGAGGGACCCAAGAATGTTGCTTTAAAAACGGCCCCTCCCATGACTCCATCAATGGAGCGGTCATTGATTCACGCCAGGATATGTCAGCGAAAACGCTGAGACGGCTGGCATCTGTAAGCATCCCGACTAAGCCGCCAACGTAGGTTTCGCCCCTTACACTACCTCGAAAAGTAGGGGTAACCCTAATACGCAATCCACACCCTAAGAGTCCCCCCACAAAGTTTCTTCCCTCTATTGTTCCCGTCAAGGTAATGTGTCCTATATAGCTTGTCGAAATAGCGCCTACTAATCCACCAACAAAATCACGCCCTCTTATGTTTACATTCTCCAAAGTTAGGTTGCCCAGAAACGAGAAGCCTACAAAGCCAAACAATCCCTGCTTGTCTTGCGGTGTGGCTATAGTCAGGTTGGAAATAACGTTGTCCCTGCCATGAAAGATCCCGATAAAAGGATGTTGCTTAGTTCCTATAGGCGTCCATTCTTTTCCGCCTAAGTCAATGTCGTTTAAGATTTCGAAATAGACACGTCTATCCAAAGAACCAGCGTTGACTAGTTTTGTCAAATAGGCCAACTGTTCCGGCGTGGATATCAGGAAAGGGTCTTCCCTTGTTCCAGAGCCGCCAGCGAAACCATCGGCAGCGTGGTCTATCCAGTTTTCAAGCCCCAATGGCTCCGGCGCTGACCAGATTGAGGTAAAATTTATATCGGCATAGCTGTCAATGTCATAAATAATCTCTGAAGAACTAATTGGCGATGGCGATATTGTGTCGTATACCAGATCAGTTGCTGCAAAAACCTTCGAATACGTTGCTAACACAATAAGAATACATACGCAGATTTTTTTCATAACAACTTCTCCTTTTAGCTATTTTCACTTGACATTCAGTAAAACCCATATCGTTTCAAAACTTCCGTTTACATTTCTGAAACACGGTATGGCATAAACACCCTTTGGTAAGCCGCATATAGCACCGGACATTTTGAAAAAATTATCCTCAATCCAAAATTCCCCGTTTGCAAAAGAACGCAACACAGGGAGGAAGTTTTTTTCACTAATGTCGATTGAAAGAGGATCGTCCTGTGGTATTGTTATCCCGTATGGGACGTGCAGCATACGAAACGAAATATGCTGCTTCTCCGTTATGTATTCCGAGAGATAATTCGCAAAACCGCCCTCTAATCTTACGCTACGAAGAAAATTATTTTCAACGTCTTCTGTTGGTAAAGGATTTGAGTTCAAATACCAGTTGTCGTTTTTTTGCCGTATTACAGTGTTATAAGAGATTCCTATCATACCTTCCCATGTAAAGCCCCAAAAACGCACTTCGTGCGGTATAACATAGGTTATCTCCGTAAATCTTGAGTCATTGCCCATTACGTATAGCAGCACTATATTACGGCCTGTTAAGACGGGAGGAAAACCACTTACTCCATCGCTGAAAGCCTTTCCTTTAATTGAGCCTGTAAAAATACCATCTGAGATTGCGATACCGTTTCCAGAGTTATATCCGATTACTCCCCCTACGTATTTTATACCGGACACTGAGGCGGTTACACTGTAATAGACCATAAAAGAATCTGACTTCCTGTGGCCTATTACATCACCTTCCGGAGTCGGCCACACAAACCATGGCGTGTTAACGAAAACTCTCAAACGATCGAAAGTTGTAAATTCTCCGACTATGCCTCCAACATAGGCGTCTCCTTTTACATTGCCTAGATAGGTAACTCGACGAATCCAATTCATAAATCCATACCCTGAAAATCCACCCACATAATACCTACCATCTACAGTTCCAGCCAAATTGACGTGACCAATAGCGCTTCCCGTTATAGCGCCCGCCAATCCGCCCACAAAATCCCGGCCTTTTATATTTACATCTGCCAGGGTTAGATTTCTCAGGCTCGACCTGGCTGCAAAACCAAACAGACCTTGCCCGTCTTGCGGTGTGGCTATAGTCAGGTTGGAAATAACGTTGTTCCCGCCATTAAAGGTTCCGATAAAATGATGCTGCTTAGTTCCTATCGGTGTCCATTCTCTACCTGCCAAGTCAATGTCATTTAAGATTTCGACATTGATACGTTCATCAAAAGAGCCTTCGTTGACCAGCTTCGCTAAATAAGCCAACTGCTCCGCCGTGGATATCAGAAAAGGGTCTTCCCTTGTCCCATAGCCGCCAGCGAAACCATCGGCGGCGTGGTCTATCCAGTTTTCTAACCCAAGCGGCTCCGGCGCTGACCAGATTGAGGTAAAATTTATATCGGCATAGCTGTCAATGTCATAAATAATCTCTGAAGAACTAATTGGCGATATTGTGTCGTACTCTGGTATGGCGGCAAAACATTTAGAACACATTAGCAACAAAATAAAAACGCAAGTACAAATCCTCTTCATGAGTATTTTCTCCTCGATTTGTTTTATATAATGTTCACAAGAACCCACGATGTTTCCATTCTAAAGAATGGGAAGATGTATGTACCTTTAGGCATTTCATGTATAGGGCCTGATACTTTTAAAAAATCATCTTCCACCCAAAACCTTACGCCAAACCTATACCTTGAAAAAGGTGCGTGATCCCTGCCAAGCTCTAATGAAGGAGGTCCATCATAAGGGGTTTCTATGCGCGAGGTCTCCATTTCCCGAGATATGTTCAACACTCTAAACTTTTGGCTCCTAAATCCCATGCCGCTCAATAGTTGTTCCAACAATTCTAAACCTTCATGCAAGCTGTCGGCCTTTTTATACGGCAGCAGGGATGAGTTCCAAAACCATTCACCGTCTTTGTGGCGCAACACAAAATTGCCCCCACTTCGCATCCAGTTATCCCCATGCGTGATTTCCGCAAACCCGGCTGTCTCGTTTAAATTGCGCAAGAGCACAGTGTTTCCTGATAAGCGCCTTATTGAATAAGAAGAATTGGTTATGCCGGCAGCGAAAGCCTCGCCTTTAACCTCTCCCGCAAAGATACCGTCCCAAATAGCCGTTCTGCCTCCGCTATGCCCTATTACCCCTCCTACATATTCCCTGCCCGAAACATTGGCGATTACGAAAAAACTTTGCATTACTAGTGCAGGTAAAGGTTGAGAAGCGTAGGCAATAGCCAAAAAGCGATCTCCTTCATTAGTCGTATGCTTCCCTATCAATCCCCCAACATAAACCTCGCCTTTTACATTGCCGGAAAATGAACCAAATCGGATTTCGCTGAAATGGCCCAATCCGGAGAATCCTCCCACAAAGTGCCTTCCCTCCACCGTCCCCATCAGGCTGCCATTTCTTATGCCGCCTCTTGAAAAAACCCCGGCAAACCCGCCTACAAAATCTCGCCCTTTTATGTTTACACCGAGCAAGGTTAGATTACTTAATACGCCCCTGTATATAACACCAAACAAACCTTGCCTGTTTTGCGGCGTTGATATCGTCAGGTTATAAATAACACTGATTCCACCATCAACGTGACCGGAAAAAGGGTGCCGCCTTGTCCCTATAGGCGTCCATTCTTTACCGCCTAAATCGATGTCGTTTGAGATTTTGATGTGAGTCCGCTCTAAGGTTCCCGTGTTGACTCGCCTCGCTAAATAAGCCAACTGCTCCGGCGTGGATACCAGGAAAGGGTCGCCTTCTGTTCCGGCGCCTCCCGCGAAACCATCGGCGGCGTGG
>WRBG01000178.1 GCA_009784635.1 Bacteroidales bacterium
TACATCTTTAATCGCTTCCAACGCCGTCTTCATTTTTTCGACCATTTCTGAACGCGAAGACGCGCTTGTCCATTCACGGAAAGGCTTCATAATGACCATTATATCGGCGTCTTCTATGGCCATGGGGTCGGTGGGAACTTCGGCGGTGCCGATTTTGGTAACAACGTGTTTTATTTCCGGAAAGTTATCCAAAAGTAATACTTCGGCTTGGGTAGCGACCTCGATGCTTCTGGTCAGCGAACTACCTGCGGGCAAGGTCATTTGCATGGCAAAATCGCCTTCGTCAAGCGTTGGGATAAATTCTGCGCCAAGTTTTGTAAATAGCCATATACTTCCGCCCAAAGCGAGAAATGCCGTTGCAACCGTTGTGAGGCTAAACCGGATACACCGTTGAAGAATTTTGCCGTATATGTTGTTCAAACAAGCAAAAAAACGGTCGGCAAACGTGCGGGTTTCTTTGATGGTTCTTTTTAGGAACAGCGAAGCCATCACCGGCACGTAAGTCAACGAAAGAATCAGCGCTCCAAGTATGCAGAACATAAGGGTTTGCGCCATGGGGGCAAAGGTTTTGCCTTCGATGCCCCGCAGCATTAAAATGGGCAAAAATACAATCAGAATAATCAGCACCGCAAATGTTGCGGCACGAACCACCTCGTTTGTACCTTTTATGATTTCTGCATCCATTTCGCTGGAAGTCAGTGTTTTTCCATGCAGTCGCTTGGAATAAAGATGGGCCAGCATGCCCTCTACAATCACAATCGAGCCGTCTACCACAATACCAAAGTCAATGGCGCCCAAACTCATCAGGTTTGCCGATACGCCAAAAAGTCGCATCATGATAAATCCAAACAACATGGACAACGGAATTACCGATGCCACAATCAATCCTGCCCTAAAATTGCCGAGAAAAACAATCAGCACCAAGAAAACAATCAACGCGCCCTCAACAAGATTGAGGATAACGGTAGAAATGTTTCTGCCTACCAATTCCGAACGGTTGAGGTAGGGTTGTATGCTGACGCCTTGGGGCAACATGCTTTGAACCATTTCCACTCTTTTTTCGATTTCTTTGGTTACGGCGTTGGCGTTGGCGCCTTTGAGCATCATGGCAATACCGCCAACGTATTCGCCCTGTCCGTCCATGGTCATTGCTCCAAAGCGTTTGGGCGAACCAAGGCGCACAGTCGCCATATCGCCTACATGAACCGGTATTCCGCCACGATTGGCAACTACAATTTGTTCAATATCTTGCAGACTTTCTATCATCCCTTCGGAGCGGATGTAGTAGGCCATATTGTTTTTTTCGATGTAACTTCCGCCTGTGTTCTGATTATTTTTCTGCAACGCTTCAAAAACCTCGCCAATAGTGATGTTCATCGAAAAAAGAAGGTCGGGGTCAATGGCGACTTCGTACTGTTTCAGATAGCCGCCAAAACTGTTAATCTCTACAATGCCGGGTATTCCCGAAAGGCGGCGTTTTACAATCCAATCCTGTATGGTGCGCAATTCCATGGCATCGTACCGGTCTTCGTAGCCGGGCGCCACCTTTAGAACATACTGGTATATCTCGCCAAGCCCCGTTGTGATGGGCATCAATTCCGGTACGCCCAATTCCGCAGGAATTTCCCCCGCAATGGTTTGTATCTGTTCGTTTATCAGCTGCCGCGCAGCCAACATCGGCACGTTGTCCTTGAAAACCACCGTTACCAACGAAAGTCCAAAGCGCGATACGGAACGTATTTCTACCACGTTCATAATATTGCTCATCGCTATTTCGACCGGAAAAGTAATCAGCTGCTCCACTTCCTGCGGCGCAAGCGTAGGCGATATGGTGACAATTTGCACCTGATTGTTGGTAATATCGGGCACAGCGTCAACCGGAAGCGTAAGCATGGCGTACATCCCCCCAAAGAACAAGACCGTTGTCATCAGTCCGATGAAGAGTTTGTTCTTTATCGAAAATTTTATGATTGCATCAAACATTACTATCAATTACAGATTACGGACAACAAAGATAATAATCTGAAAATACAGATTTTGTAAAAAAATGATGAACCGTCTTTTTTCAAGAGTGAAGGGTGGAAATTGGGGAGTGAAATGGCAAAATCGCATTTTTGAGGGCGTCCATAATTCTATTTTGTTAGCAACCTGTTTGTAAATCCAAAAATATATTTTACCTTTGCAGTCCGTTTTATCTATTGAAAACAATATAAAGCAAAGAATAACAATAAATTATGCCAACAATTCAGCAATTAGTCCGTAAAGGACGCGAGGTAATCGAGGAAAAAAGCAAGTCTCGGGCTTTGGATTCCTGCCCGCAGCGTCGTGGGGTATGTGTACGGGTGTACACGACTACGCCTAAAAAGCCTAACTCCGCCATGCGGAAGGTGGCCCGCGTGCGCCTTACCAACCAAAAAGAGGTGAATGCCTATATCCCCGGAGAAGGCCATAACCTGCAGGAACATTCCATTGTTTTGGTACGCGGTGGTCGTGTAAAAGATTTGCCCGGAGTACGTTATCATATCCTCCGCGGAGCTTTGGACACTGCCGGCGTAGACGGTCGCCGTTGCGGTCGTTCCCTGTACGGAGCCAAGCGTCCCAAGGCCGGAGCGGCTGCGCCTGCCAAAAAGAAATAAGCAAACAATCAATAAATCAATATATAAATGAGAAAAACGAAGCCTAAAAAGAGGATTCTGCTTCCCGACCCCAAATTTCACGACGTAGGAGTAACCCGGTTTGTGAATAATTTGATGCTTGAGGGAAAGAAGAGTATTGCCTACGGCATTTTTTACGATGCCATTGACATAGTAGGCGAGAAGATGAAAGATTCTGAGAAGGCTCCTTTGGAAATTTGGAAAAAAGCGCTCGAAAACATTACGCCGCAGGTGGAGGTAAAAAGCCGCCGTGTGGGAGGCGCCAACTTCCAAGTTCCCACAGAGGTGCGTTCCGAACGGAAAGTTTCATTGAGCATGAAAAACATGATTCTGTACGCACGCAGACGCTCCGCCCATTCCATGGCAGAAAAGTTGGCTGCTGAAATTGTTGCTGCCTATAACGGTGAAGGCGGCGCGTTTAAACGAAAAGAAGATATGCACAAAATGGCCGAGGCCAACAAAGCTTTTGCCCACTTTAGATTTTAATAAAGCGACAGTTCTTTAGTTCTTGATGGTAAGAGATTTACAATATACGCGAAACATTGGCATTATGGCCCATATTGACGCCGGAAAGACCACTACTTCGGAGCGGATACTGTACTATACAGGCAAAACGCACAAAATCGGAGAAGTACACGAAGGCGCCGCCACTATGGACTGGATGGTTCAAGAACAAGAGCGTGGGATTACCATCACTTCTGCCGCTACCACCGCTTTTTGGAACCATGAGGGGAACACCTATCAAGTGAACTTGATTGATACGCCCGGCCACGTAGATTTTACCGTAGAGGTAGAACGCTCGCTTAGGGTATTGGATGGCACCATCGCTACATTCTGTGCGGTGGGTCGGGTGCAGCCTCAATCCGAAACGGTTTGGCGTCAAGCCGATAAATATAACGTGCCCAAGATTGCCTACGTAAACAAAATGGACCGCGTAGGGGCTGATTTCTTGGCCGTGATAGAGGACATGCATGAGAAGTTGGGCGCTAACGCCGTCCCCATAGTCTTGCCGATTGGAGCCGAA
>WRBG01000179.1 GCA_009784635.1 Bacteroidales bacterium
CTTGAGGAGTTCAACATCGCGCGCCTGCGCAAGACCCCGTCGATCGCATTGTCGGGCGGCGAGCGGCGGCGTGTCGAGATTGCCCGCGCCTTGGCCATCGACCCCAAGTTTATTTTATTGGACGAACCCTTTGCCGGCGTTGACCCCATTGCGGTAGAGGACATCCAGCATATTATTGCCCGACTCAAGACCAAGAACATCGGTATTATTATTACCGACCACAATGTACATGAAACACTGGCTATTACCGACCGCGCCTACCTGCTGTATGAAGGCTCTATTTTGGAAAGCGGCAGCGCCGAAGATTTGGCCGGTAATCCCGAAGTCCGCCGCAAATACTTGGGCCAAAACTTTGAACTCAGAAAATCCATCCTGCCCGGCGCCTCCCCGCCTCCTGCCCCTCCCGCAAAACCGGAGACTCCAACCCCCACTCCCCCCGCCCCAACCCAATTAGACCTGTTTCCCGCACCCAACTACGACCTGCAAGCCTTGGAAAAGGAACGGGGCGAAATGTAAGTTCAGATAATTATCCGCATTTAACCGCAGCCGGAGTACTTTTGATACTCCGACTTTTTTTTATCCTCAAAATCAGCGCATAAAGAAATTTTGTGTAAAAAAATGTAAAAAAATGTAGGAATTTGCAGGAAAGTGGAAAATTTTTCTTATATTTGCACCCTGTTTCCACATTATGTTTATAGGCGAACATATTACAAAATTGGACGACAAAGGCCGCATCGTCTTTCCGTCATCCCTCAAAGCGCTTGCCAAGAAGGAGGGAGAGGCCAAATTACGCCTTGTACTCAAGAAAGACCTGTTTAGCCACTGCCTTGAAATATACACCTACGAAGAATGGGAACTCCAGTCCGAGGCTGTGAAAGCCCGCCTTAATTTCTTTAACCGCGACCACGCCATGTTTTGGAGGGAATACATGCGCGACCGAGCTTTGGTGGAGCCGGATGAAAAAATGGGGCGGATTATGATTCCCAAGCGCCTGTTAGACATGATTGGCGCAAATAAAGAAGTGGTTTTTCTGGGAAACGGACACAAGATCGAAGTATGGGCAAAAGAGCATTACGTGCAAGCCAGAATACAGGAGTCGGAATACATTGCGTTAGCAGAAAAAATATTAGGTTAGTATGTCTGCATACCACAACCCCGTCATGTTACGCGAGAGCGTTACCGCCTTGGCCGTTAAGCCAAACGGAATCTATGTGGACGCTACTTTGGGAGGAGGGGGCCATGCCGGAGCCATATTGGAACAACTCAAAGACGGACGACTCTATGCCTTTGACCGAGACGCGGACGCCGCTGTCAATCTACCTAAAGACAGTCGGTTGGTTTTTATCCACAACAATTTTAAGTACCTCCAAAATTGTCTGCGCTATGTGGGCTGTAGCTCGGTAGACGGTATTTTGGCCGACTTGGGGGTTTCTTCTCATCAGTTTGACACCGAGGAACGGGGCTTTTCTTTTCGCTTTGAGGCCCCCTTGGATATGCGTATGAATCAACAGGCATCGCTTAGCGCTGCGCAAATACTCAACCAATACGGCGAGGAGGAATTGGAACGTATATTCCGCCAATACGGAGAAATGCCCCAAAGCAGGAAGGCGGCCGCCTTGGTGGTGAAGGCCCGGACGCAAAAACCGATTCAAAATACCGGAGACCTCAAGTCGGCCATAGCGCCTATGATACCGCCCCAGCAGGCCCATAAGTTTTTGTCTACGCTTTATCAATCCATTCGTATAGAGGTCAATGGAGAAATATCCGCCCTTGAAGCCCTGCTGGAACAGTCGCTCCGGTTGCTTACAAGCGGAGGTCGCTTGGTGGTCATTAGTTATCATTCTTTAGAAGACCGTATGGTCAAAAATTTTATGCGCAGCGGCAACACTTTGGGGACGATTACCAAAGATTTTTATGGGAGGGAAGAAACTCCTTTCAGACTTATTACCAAAAAGGCCATCAGCCCTTTGCCTCAAGAAAGGGAGCAAAATAACCGTGCCCGCAGCGCCAAACTTAGGGCAGCAGAAAAATATTAATCGTCCATCCCATGAGCAAACAAAAAAACATTATACAGGGCATGGTCAACGGGGAACTGTTGAAAAATTTGGTAGAACGTCAGATTGGCTTTGTTTTTTTTCTCTTTGCCTTGGTGATTGCATACATGAGTCTGCACTACGCCTTTGACCAAACATTGGACAAGAGGCGGGCCTTGGAACGGGAACTTAAAGGCCTCCGTATCGAATATACTTCCTGCATGACAGAGTTGATGAACCTAAGTAAACGGGAGAGAGTATCCAAGCATTTGGCCGATTTTGGCTCTAAAGTAAAAGCGCCCACGATTCCTCCAAGGCGCATAACCATGGAGAGTTATCCGTATGAATAAACAACTTATCGTCAAAATCAAATTATTGTACTTGGTTCTGCTGCTTGTAGCCGGAGCTATTGTGGCGCAAATTTTGTATTTGCAGCACGCAACCGACTTGGGCAACAGGGCCGACCGGAATGCCTATACACGCGAAGAAATAGAGGCCAATCGAGGCAGTATTTTGGCTAAGGACGGACGGTTTTTGGCCGCCTCTATTCCCTATTACCAAATCCGCATCGACTGTTTGGCCCCCCACCGCGACACCTTTAACAGGGATATTGACGGACTGAGCGCAGCTCTGTCCCAATTCTTTCGGGATAAGTCGGCAGCCGCCTACAAAAGAGAGTTGCTAAGCACTTTAGAAAGCGGAAACAGATATAAGGCCATCGGAAACAGAAATGTTACTTATGCCGAATTGGAGCAAATCAAACAATTTCCGTTGTTTAGGAGGGGCGCCAATCGGGGCGGCCTTATTGCCGTACAAAAGAATAGGCGCAGCTATCCATACAACCGACTGGCATCTCGCACTATAGGATTTATCAACGACCAAGGTCAAGGCGCGGGTATAGAAAATGCTTTTGACCATCAGTTGAAAGGGCAACCGGGTATGCGCGTCATACACCGCCTGTCCCAAAGACCGCTGACCAGTAATCCGGAAGTCTTGCCGGTAGGCGGCTTTGACGTCCAAACAACTATTGACATTGACATACAGGAAGCCGTGGAAAGGGCTTTGCGTAACCAGTTGGCCAAATCCACAGAATTGGAAGGGGCTACCGCTGTGGTCATGGAAGTGCAAACCGGAGCCATCCGCGCCATTGCCAACTTGACCAAAACCGATGACGGGGATTACGACGAGAGGTATAATTATGCCGTGGGCATGGCCACGGAGCCGGGGTCTACTTTTAAACTCGCCACCTTGACTGCCTTGTTGGAAGACGACCGTGTGTCGCTCAGCAGCGTGGTAGACGTCGGCAACGGTAGGTGGAATTATGGCGGCCTCTCCATCAGCGACGTAAGTCGGGCAGGAGGCCCAATGAGCGTACTTGAGGCTTTTGAGAAGTCTTCTAATGTGGCTTTTGCCAAAATGGCCGTACAACATTTTGCGGGCAGGGAATCTCGGTTTCTGCAACGACTCTATGACATGAAAGTGAGTGAAAACCTCAAATTGGATATTTCCGGCGGAGGCGCCGCCTCGTTAAGGGCCCGCGAAGACAGAAGTCCTTGGCATCCGGGGTCTTTGCCCATGATGGCCATAGGTTATCAAGTCCAACTTACGCCCCTTCACGTCCTTACTTTTTA
>WRBG01000180.1 GCA_009784635.1 Bacteroidales bacterium
CTACGCAGGGAATATTTTGACGAATCAAGTGGTTTACCAAATGCTCGACTTCCCGCAACTTGTCTCTGTCCACTTTTTCGTAATGCGAAAAGTCAAAGCGAAAGTAGTCTGCGCCGACCAAAGACCCTTTTTGCTCTATATGTTTGCCCAAGACTTGACGCAGGGCGTAATGCAGCAGGTGGGTGGCCGTATGGTTCTGGGCAACAGCTGACCGGCGCTCTGCATCCACTTGGGCGGTAAAGGTGGCGTTGGGATTTTTGGGAAGGGTTTCCGATAAATGTACCGGAAGGTTGTTTTCTTTTTTGGTGTCGAAAATCGGGATGACTTCGCCCAAAGGCCCTGTTAGGCAGCCGGCATCGCCCGTTTGCCCGCCGCTTTCCGCATAAAAGGGCGTACAATCCAATACGATTTGATACAGGGTTTTGCCCTTGGTTTTTACGCCGCGGTAACGCAGGATTTTGGCCTCGCATTGGGTGGAGTCGTAGCCTGTAAATTCCGTAGGCTTAAAGGGATGAATATCTATCCAGTCGCCTTCTTCTACCGCGCCGGCGTTCCGGCTGCGTTCTTTTTGCTTTTCCAATTCTTTTTCAAATTCCGGAAGGTCAAGGGCGTATCCGCGTTCCCGCGCCAGCAGCTGGGTCAGGTCAATCGGGAATCCGTAGGTGTCGTAAAGCAAAAAGGCATCGGCGCCTTTGATGACTTTCTGTTCCAAAGAGTCTTGCATCAGAGAGTCCAACAGCCGAATACCGTGGGCCAATGTCCGCAAAAAGCTCTGCTCCTCTTCTTCGATTACTTTTTCAATCAAGCTTTGGCCGACTTTGAGTTCGGGAAAGGCGGCCCCCATCTCTGCCACCAAGGTGGAAACCAATTTGTACAAAAAGGGCTGTTCAAAAGAGAGAAAAGTATAGCCGTAGCGGACGGCCCGCCGCAGGATGCGGCGGATGACGTATCCCGCTTTTACATTGGAAGGCAATTGGCCGTCCGCAATGGAAAAACTGATGGCGCGGATGTGGTCGGCAATCACGCGCATGGCAATATCGGTATGGGCATGTACTCCGTACTGCTTTCCGCAAAGGTTTCCAATAGCTTGAATCATACCTTGAAATACATCGGTATCGTAATTGCTTTGTTTCCCCTGTAAGGCCATGCAGAGTCGTTCCAGCCCCATTCCGGTATCTACGTGTTTTTGGGGCAGGGGTTCCAAGTCGCCGTTGGACTTGCGGTTGTATTGGATAAATACCAAATTCCAAATTTCAACGACTAAAGGATGTGAAGTGTTTACCAAGCCGGCGCCGTCTATCTGCTTACGTTCTTGAGGGCTGCGCAGGTCTATATGAATCTCGCTGCAAGGGCCGCAGGGGCCGGTATCGCCCATTTCCCAAAAATTGTCTTTGCGGTTTCCCATCAAGATGCGTTCTTGAGGCAGAAAAGTTTTCCACAGAGACAAGGCTTCTTGGTCGGCCTCCAAATGTTCCGAAGTCGAGCCTTCAAACACCGTAGCGTATAATCGTTCCGGGTCTATCTTGTACACCTGCACTAAAAGTTCCCACGCCCAAGAAATCGCTTCTTTTTTGAAATAGTCCCCAAAACTCCAATTGCCCAACATCTCAAACATGGTGTGGTGGTAGGTGTCGTGGCCTACTTCTTCCAAATCGTTGTGCTTTCCGCTAACCCGCAGGCATTTTTGACTGTCAGCAACCCGTAAATAATGGGGAGGGGAATTGCCTAAGAACCACTCTTTGAACTGGTTCATGCCTGCGTTGGTAAACATGAGGGTGGGGTCGTTCTTGACCACCATGGGGGCCGAAGGGACTATGGTATGCTGTTTGTTAGAGAAGAAATCAAGAAAGGTTTGACGAATTTCGTTAGTGGTCATAAAAAATATTTTGGCACAAAAGTAGCGTTTTTATCAAAATTATCTATATTTGCAGGTTGAAAGTGTATTAAGACTGCTAATGCTTCCCAAAATTGATGCTTCCCAAAAAGAAATATAGATTTAATCCAAAGACCTTAGCCTACGAGTTACACCGGACTCCCGCAAAGGTATATTTTTCCAGAGGCTTTTTCCTCTTTTTGCTGACCGTTGTTGTCGCCGTAGGGTATTACATGCTGTATACCAGCTACTTTGGATTGGAAACCCCCAAATCCTTAGCGTTAAAGCGCGAACATGCAGAACTAATGACAAGGCTCGATATGATGAGCCGGCAGATAGGGGATGCAGACAAGCGTTTAGAACAGTTAAAGATGCGCGACAATCAAGTGTACCGTCCGATTTTTGGTATGGAGGGTATTCCCGACGAAGTGCGCAACGCCGGCTTTGGAGGGGTAGACCGTTACAGTCACTTGGAGTATTCGCGCAATTCCCGCTTTTTGACCGATGTTGCCAGCCGTTTTGATCAGGTATACAAAAAAACCGGTCTGCAATCCGAATCGTTTGACCATGTGGAACGGATGGCGGCCCAAACCGACCAGATGGCCTTGAGTATTCCGGCCATGTTTCCCGTAAACATGGCGGCGGGCATTTCCAAGGGGTCATTCCGCATCAGCAGCGGTTTTGGATGGCGCATAGACCCCATGTACGGCGACCGGCGGTTTCATGAGGGGGTAGATATTGCCGGGCCGGTGGGCACTCCCATTTATGCTACCGGCAACGGGATGGTGATTAAGTCGGGCTTCAACTTTTTTGGTCTTGGCAACTATGTGGTGATAGACCACGGGTTTGGTTATCAGACTTGGTATGGCCACTTAAGGACTCCCTTGGTCAAAGAAGGACAAAGGGTGGGTAGAGGGGAACCTATCGGCTTGTTGGGCAATACCGGAAAATCTACAGGGCCGCACGTACATTACGAAGTAAGGTATCGAAATCGCCCCGTAAATCCCCTCAATTACTTCAACGATATTGAGGCAGAAGAATACGAGGAACTGATTGGAACCGCCGGCGGTAGTCTGTTATGAGCCGGTATCAGTTTAACCGCGACCAACTGCGGTTTGTAGAGGTACAAAAGGGGATAGGAAGCATCCTCAAGCGCGTGGTGGCGGGTATAGTGGCCAGCTTGTTGTTGGCGGTGGCGTACTATTTTGTGTTTTCTTCTTTTTTTAATACGCCGGAAGAATTGGAAATGATTCGCGAACAGCAACTCATAAGTCGGGAATACGAACAGTTGAGCGGGAGGATGAAGGCGTTGAATACCGTACTCGATGAGTTGGAAGAAAGGGACAGGGAGATTTACCGGACGGTTTTTCAGTCGGCTCCGCCCGAATTGGGCACACAGAGCCAAGCTTCTTTGTTTAACGCCCTCTTGTCGTCTAAAAATTTTGATTTGGTATATGAAGCCCGGTCTGCCTATCAAAAGTTGGAGTATAGAGCTGGAAAGGTAGCCCAATCGTTTGGGGCCATCGCGGCTTTGCTTACTCCGGAAAAAGTGGGAAGTATTCCCGATAGGATTCCATTGCGAAATATTGATTCACAGCGAGTTGGTGCTACTGTGGGCAACCGGATTCATCCCTATTACAAAACGGTAAGGATGCACACCGGAATTGATTTTGTTGCGGAATGGAGAACTGATGTGCTGGCGACGACAGACGGGGTAGTGGTAGAGGTAAACCGTTCTGCCCCTCTACGGGAGCCGGGTTTGAACTTGACCATAGAGCA
>WRBG01000181.1 GCA_009784635.1 Bacteroidales bacterium
ATTTTTTGCAAAGATAGCACTTTTGTTTCAAATCGGGAGCAAAAGTTGTTTCATTTTGTTTCAAATCGGGAGCAAAAGTTGCTCTATTTTGTTTCAAATCGGGAGCACTCTACCGTTTCTCTTTATATTCATAACAACACGGTATCCTTTTTTCCCCTAACTTTGCGCGTCAAATTTTTTACACCGAATTATGGAAAAACAGTATAAACGCTACCTCATTACCTCGGCCCTGCCCTACGCCAACGGGCCGCTTCATATTGGACACTTAGCCGGCGTCTATGTACCTGCCGATATTTATGTTCGTTACCTGCGCCTGCGTGGTCGGGATGTACTCTTTATCGGAGGCTCGGACGAGCATGGGGTGCCCATTACCATCAAAGCAAGGGAGGCGGGCATTAGTCCTCAAGATGTGGTGGATAAATACCATGCGCTGATTAAGGAGTCGTTTGAAGGCTTGGGCATCAGTTTTGATGTCTATTCCCGCACCACATCGGCCATCCACCATAAAACCGCCTCGGATTTCTTTAGAAAACTGTACGACGACGGTCTGTTTATAGAGCGGGAAACCGAGCAATATTACGACCCCGAAGCCCAGCAGTTTTTGGCCGACCGTTACATCATTGGCGCTTGCCCCAAGTGCGGCAATCCCGATGCCTACGGCGACCAGTGCGAAAAATGCGGCAGCACCCTCAGTCCCAACGAACTGATTGAGCCTCGCTCTGCCATCAGCGGCAGCAAGCCGGAAATGCGCATGACCAAACATTGGTATCTGCCTTTGGACCAATATGAACCTTGGCTGCGGGAGTGGATATTGGAGCAACATAAAGAGTGGAAGGCCAATGTATACGGACAGTGCAAATCGTGGTTGGACGGAGGTTTACAGCCCCGCGCCGTAAGCCGCGACTTGGACTGGGGCGTTCCCGTTCCCATAGAGGGCGTTGAGGCTAAGGTGCTTTATGTTTGGTTTGACGCTCCCATCGGGTACATATCCAACACCATAGAGATTCGTCCGGATGATTGGGCGCTGTGGTGGAAAGACCAAGAGACCAAGTTGGTGCATTTTATCGGCAAAGACAATATTGTGTTCCATTGCATTGTCTTTCCCACAATGCTCAAAGCCCACGGCGACTACATTCTTCCCGACAATGTGCCGGCCAACGAGTTTCTGAATTTGGAGGGCAACAAGATTTCTACCTCCCGCAATTGGGCGGTATGGCTCCACGAATACTTGAAGGAATTGTCCGGAAAAGAAGACGTGCTGCGATACGTCCTCTGCGCCAACGCGCCGGAAACTAAGGATAATGATTTTAGCTGGAAAGATTTTCAAACCCGCAACAACAGCGAGTTGGTGGCCATCTTGGGCAATTTTGTACACCGAGCCATCGTCTTGACTCATAAATATTTTGAGGGGAAAGTACCTGCTTTGGCCCCCCCCGACAGCCCCCTTGGAGAGATGGACAAAGAGGTGTTGGCCGAACTGCCCCTGCTCAAAACCCGAATCGAGGAGGCTTTGGAGCATTATCGTTTTCGCGAGGCGCTCAAGGAGTGCATGAACATCGCCCGCTTGGGCAATAAATACCTTGCCGATACCGAGCCGTGGAAGTTGGCCAAAACCGATATGGGACGGGTGGGCAGCATCCTCAACATCTCCTTGCAAATCTGCGCTCAGCTGGCCATTGCTTTTGACCCCTTTCTCCCCTTTACCACCGCCAAGCTGCGCAGCATCCTCAACACCGAACTTCAACCGTGGGACGCCTTGGGTCAACCCAACCTGCTGGCAGCGGGACATCTTATCAATCAAGCGGAATTGCTTTTTGACAAGATGGAGGACGATGTGATACAGGCCCAACTTGCCAAACTCGAAGCCACCCGCCAGCAGAATGTTGCCGAAGGAGTAACCGCCACGCCCCCCGCCTTCGAGCCTCAAAAAGCCGAATGTAGCTACGACGACTTTGTTAAAATGGACATCCGCACAGCCATCGTACTCGAAGCCGAACGGGTGCCCAAAACCGACAAGCTCCTCAAGCTGACCATTAACACAGGGATTGACGTCCGTACCATTGTATCGGGCATTGCCGAATACTATTCGCCCGAACAGATGATTGGCAAAGAGATTTGCATCTTGGCCAACTTGGCGCCACGGGCCATCCGCGGCATTACATCGCAGGGCATGATATTGATGGCCAAGCAACCGGACGGTAATATGCGGTTTATCACGCCTCAAGAGCCGTTAGGACCGGGGTGCGTGATTAATTAGAACCGCCCTAATCCATCACATCCTTGAACCTAAGCTCCTTATTGGAGAAGGCCAAAATCTCCACCATCTGCCAGATATAATTGCGGGCCATTTCCATACCTTCATAGTTGATTTTTTCTACGGTATCTGTATGGCGATGATAGTCGCTATGTTGCCGCGTGGAGTAGGAGAAAGCGGGAACGCCGACTCTGTAAAAACTCGCATAGTCGGTAGGACCGTTGCCCCTCATCTCGAAAATCAAGTCAATTTTGTCGGGATTTTTTAAACCGCCGTAAAGCTCAAACGCCTCTTTGGCCGAACCTACTCCCCTTACGGTAATACCGTTTGCCGTCATCCTGCCCAGCATGTCAAAGTTCAACATGGCTTTTACTTCTTCTATGGGTCTCAATGGGTTATTGGCATAGTGTCTGGAACCGACCAAGCCCGCCTCTTCGCCGCCGAACAATATGACTATCACATTTGCCTTTAGTTTATCCCGCTGCTGGGCCAAATCCCGTGCGGATTCAATGATAAAAGCGGTGCCCGAGGCGTTGTCGTCTGCGCCGTTGAATATTTGCGGCACTCCCTCCACCGGTCTTACTCCAAGGTGGTCGTAATGAGCCCCCATAATAAGCGTCCGATTGCGGTATTGGGGGTCCCCCGCCTCAATCAAGCCCACCACGTTAAAAGTGGTCTTGGGTACGCGGGTGGTGTCTTCGCGGGAAACACGGGCCCGGTAGGGAACAACCTGCATCCCTCCATCGCCCAAAAGGGTCAATCCGTCAATGGTAGCCAGTTCGGCAAGGATATAGGCTACCGAAAGGGTATCGTAGCGGGTGGCAGCAGCGCGCCCCTGCATGTCGTCGCTTGCCAAATACTCTATATGCCTACGGTAACGCTCCTGCAAAGATTGGGCAAACAACTGGGGACTAAACAGTCCCAACAATAAGATAATGATTGGTTTTTTCATGGCCGAGTAAAATAATGAATCCGGTTGCAAAGATAGGTATTTTTTACATCAATAATTTCCAAGATTAAGGGCTGGTTTTTTAGGAGCAAGATTGTAAGCAATCAAACCGGAAACAAGGTTTGCGATAAAATTGTTGAAACACCTGTGTCTGGTATGCTCAATCTGGCAACCATTCTTTAGCAAGTCATTAATTGTCTCTATGATGGATATACCGGTGCATTTCCCTAAACAGCAGAGTTGTAGAAAAACGACCATGGGTATAAGGGCTTTCTGCTGAAGTTCTACAAAACGATTATAGGATACAGTATGCGGAAAATCACTTGCGCAATGACGCTGAATATAATTGATATAAAATGACTTAATATCACGATAACGACTTTGGTGGAACATAATCATGATGGTAATGACTTCACTGTTAGACATCGTA
>WRBG01000182.1 GCA_009784635.1 Bacteroidales bacterium
AGCCCGTTCCAAAATGGGGGCCGTGTCGGTAAAAAGACGCATGTTTGCTTGGGTGTGCTTGTGGATAAAAGTTTTGAGGAGGCGGAGTTTTTCTTTGAGCAGGCTATGATAGTCGGGGCCATAAGCGTAAGCGGCAATCTGCGGAAGGGCCGGAGCCTGCCATTGTTTTGGCTTATAGTTGGATAATAAGCAGATGACGGATTGGGCGCCCTCCATGAGTTTGGTCGGGTCCACGCGCTTGTCTCGATGCTTGGCCATATAGCCCATATCTGCATGATAACCATTTTGCAACCAATTGCTTAAATGGCCTTCTTCTGCTCCGAGCATTTCTGCCTTTGCTATGCCGCAATCGTCAAACCCAAGCCCTGAGGCTTGCCGTTTAATCAGCAGGCTAAGCGTTCTTTTGTCCATTCTGCAAATTTAGACTATATTTGCGTTTTAATCGTTAACATTTTACCCAATTATGAAAAATATTTTAGTGGTAGGCGCCGGCGGACAAATCGGCATAGAGTTGGTGCCTCATTTGCAAAAGATGTACGGAGCAGACCATGTGGTTGCGGCCGACATAAACCCAGAACTGTGCGACAAACTTCGTTCTATGGCGATTACCGAGGCTTTGGACGCCTTGGACGTGCAGGCTTATGCGCGGATTGTCAAGGAATATAAGATTGATGCGATATTCAATTTGGTCGCCCTGTTGTCGGCTACGGGAGAAAAGAACCCCCAGTTGGCTTGGCAAATCAACATAGGCGCCCTGCTGAACTCTTTGGAGCTGGCAAAGGAATACCGCTGCGCTGTGTTTACGCCCAGTTCCATCGGGGCTTTTGGGCACGATACCCCCCACCAACACACCCCTCAAGACACCATCATGCGTCCGAGTACCATTTACGGGGTTTGCAAGGTAACGGGAGAATTGTTGAGCGATTATTATTATACCCGCTTTGGCGTGGATACCCGCAGCGTCCGGTTTCCGGGGATTATTTCTAACGGCGCCCTCCCCGGCGGCGGAACTACCGACTATGCCGTAGAAATATTCTACGAAGCCATCAAAAACAAACGCTTTACCTGTCCGCTGCCAGCCGACAGCTATTTGGATATGCTCTATATGCCTGACGCTTTGGACGCCTGCGCCCAATTGATGGAGGCCGACCCCTCCAAGTTGATACACCGCAACAGTTTTAACGTAACCGCAATGAGTTTTTGTCCCGCCGACCTGTACGCCGACCTCAAACAACGTATGCCGGAGTTTGAGATGGACTATCAGGTTAATCCGGTCATGAAAGAGATTGCCGCTTCGTGGCCGGACTCCATGGACGATTCCTGTGCGCGCCAAGAATGGGGCTGGAATCCGGTTTGGGACCGCCAAGCGATGGTAGACGATATGCTGCAAGCCATTGGGAAAAAACTATCCGGAGCATAGTATCGGAGCATGAAGGTAAGGTTCTTGGGATATCTTGTGATATGGTTGTTTCTTTTTGCATGGCGGCAAGAATCGGCAGCGCAGGAACCATGGATTATAACGGGACGTGTAACGGATAAAAAAAGCGGAGCGGGTTTGCAGGAGGTGCTTGTTCGGGTGGTGGCAGACGCGACTACCGTGTATGTTTTTACCGATGAGGAGGGAGACTATACGTTGAGGTTGCCCCTTCGCGACTTGGAGTTGGAATTTTTTGGCCTTGGTTATAAGCCGGAACGAGTCGAACTGAAACATGCGCAGCGGAGGAGGCGTGTTGACGCGGTCTTGGAGTCCATAGCCTATGAGATTGGGGAATTGGTGGTGCGGGGAGAAAGAGCAGACCACAGGATACGCCGGCCCGAGATGGGATTGGAGCGGGTCAGTCCAAAGATGATAAAAACCATGCCCGTATTGCTGGGGGAACCCGACCTAATCAAGGCCATTCAGCTTTTGCCCGGGGTTCAAGCTGCCAGCGAAGGCAGCTCCGGATTTATTGTGCGGGGAGGCAGTCCCGACCAGAACTTGGTGCTTTTTGATAAGGCTACGGTGTACAACCCTTCGCACATGATGGGCTTTTTTTCGGTATTTAATAATGATGCCATAGGTGATGTTCAGTTGTATAAGGGCGATATTCCGGCCGGCTACGGAGGCCGCCTTTCTTCTTTGTTAGATGTGGAGGGAAAAGAAGGAACCCACGATTTGAATGTTGCCGGAGGAATAGGATTGATAGCTTCCCGCCTGTCTGTCTCCGGTCCCTTGGGACAAGATATAACTTGGTTGGCGGCGGCCCGCAGGACATACGCCGATTTGCTGTTGCGCTTGTCGGGCGACACTACGGTGAATGGGGCGGTCATCCATTTTTACGACCTCAACGCAAAGATGCGTTGGAGGGTAAATGATAAAAACTATGTAACGCTGACCCTGTATAACGGGAACGACCGTTTTGGCACCGGCAGGGTGGGCTTTAATTTTGGCAACAGCATAGGCAGTTTGGTTTGGAACCACCGCTTTTCTCCAAGGCTCTCTTTGGGCGTTTCGGCCATAGGTACTATGTATCAATACGATTTTAAGGGAATTATGCCTTCTTTGGAAAGCAGGTGGATAGCCGGTATTAAAGAGACCGGTTTGCGGACGGATTTCCTCTACAGATGGAACGAGCAAAGCCATACAAGGTTTGGATGGAACGGCACCTATCAGTGGTTTCGGCCGGGGAATGCCAAGGTAGCCTTCATCATGGGCGATGTAAGAAGCGAGCAGGAAGTGGATATGTCTCCCAGACAGGCCATGCTGCATACCCTGTACTTTTCTAACGAACACAAATTGATTCAAGACAGGCTGCACCTGCGCTACGGCCTGCGGCTTACCCGTTTCGACAATGTAGGGCCAACGATTCAATATGTTATAGATGAGAATTATGAAGTGAAAGACAAAATCTATGTTCCTGTCGGACACTTTTACCACCACGAATACGGCCTTGAACCCAGACTAACGGCCTCGTACATGCTCAACCCGCGGATGTCGGTAAAAGCCTCCTATTCGCGAACCCTTCAATACGTACACCTGCTGTCTTTCTCCGGTTCGGGCTCTCCCTTAGACATATGGATTCCGACCAATCCCTTCATCAAACCCCAAGCGGCCCAGCAGTATTCGGCAGGATTTTTCTGCGGATTCAAAGACCATATATGGCAGGCGTCTGTTGAATTGTACTACAAAGATTTGAATCATGTAATTGACTTTAAAGACCATCCCAATCTTTTGATGTACGACCAAGTAGAGTCCGAAATCAGACACGGAACCGGCTATTCCTACGGAGCGGAACTGATGCTCAAGAAAGAAAGGGGAGACTTAACCGGATGGCTGAGTTATACATGGATGCGTTCCTTTAGAAAGATTGACGGGGTAAATAACAGCCAAAAGTATCCCGCACCCTCCGACCGTCCCCACAATGTCAGCGTGGTGCTGTCCTATACCCTGCCTTTTTACCGCCGCATGGAAGCATCGCTCAATTGGATTTACGCTACCGGTCAGCCTTTTGTAATGCCCGAAGGGAGGTATTTTGCTTTTAGCGAATTTATTCCCGTATATTCTGCCCGAAACGCCT
>WRBG01000183.1 GCA_009784635.1 Bacteroidales bacterium
CCAAGACAGCATTAAAGCTGTAATAAGTATGAACGTGGCTGCTATTGATAATGTTACTCTAAACTTCACACTATCATTATTACTGTTATTATTAGATGTCATTGTATTGTATTTTTGTTTTCAATTAACGCAGCTACACCCCTTGTTGCTTGGTTTTTGAAACATTCTTCCACGAAACAAACCTGCCTTTTTGCGTAAGGTAATCGGCATCGCCGCCATAAACAACGGTTAGGTTGTTGGCGTCAATGTGGCTGATTTCTTGGAAATGAATTAATCCTTTGAAATAATAATCGTTCAAAGTGGCTCCGGATTTGATTTCTACGGCATGTAAGGCTCCGCCGGTTTCCATCAGCAAATCCACTTCATTTTGATTGGAATCGCGCCAAAAATAGATGCGCGGCTCTTTGCCTTTGGCAAACTCATTTTTCAGATATTCTGCAATTATCATATTCTCAAAAAGCTCTCCGCGTAAATAGTGGGTCGAGAGTTGTGTCGCATGCTCCAAGCCCAAGAGCGAAGCCACCAAACCCGTGTCGTAGAAATAGAGTTTGGGAGCCTTTATCAATCGCTTGTTGTAGTTATTGTGGTAAGGTTTTAGTAAAAAAATGATGCTGCCTATTTCCAGCACCGACAGCCAAGCATGAACGGTTGGTACGGTAATGCCGCATTCATTTGCCAAAGAATTGATATTCAGCAATTGTCCAATACGTGCGGCGCAAAGTTTCAAGAAACGTACAAACTGCGACAGATTGGTTATTTGGCGCAGTTGTCGAACATCCCGCTCGATGTACGTTTGGATATAATTGGGATAAAAATCAGTGGGAAATATTTCCCTGTCGTAGATGCGGGGATAGCCGCCTGTAAACAGCCAATCATTTAAGGTTGCGGGCAGTAATGAAGCCCGCTTGAGCTCCGACATCGAAAAAGGAGTTAATTTTAACAAGGCCGTGCGTCCGGCAAGGCTTTGCGTAATGCTTTGCATCAACAGGAAGTTTTGCGAGCCGGATAGGAGATACATGCCTGTCTCGTTTTCGGCATCCACTTTGGTTTGAATATACGAAAATAAGTCGGGGGCGTATTGCGCCTCGTCAATAATGGTCTTTGCGCCAAAGTTCGCCAAAAATCCACGCGGGTCTTCATTGGCTTGTCGCCGTATATCCATATCTTCGAGCGTTACATAGCGATAAGCCGGAAAACACGATTTGAGTAAAGTGGATTTTCCGCATTGCCTTGCACCGGTCAGCGTTACTACGGGGAACCTTGCAGCCAAATAATGTAATTTATCGGTAATGTCTCGTTCTATCATCAATGATTTTTTATGCAAAGATAGCAAATGATTTTCACATTTACATAAAAATTGCATTTTTTTATGCAAATCACAAAATGCTATTTATACATTTGCATAAATTCGGGGGTCTACTTCGTCTTGGAAATGCGCTCGATAATCATGGCAATTGAGCCGTCTCCGGTAACATTGCAGGCGGTGCCAAAACTGTCCATGGCTATATAGAGGGCAATCATCAGCCCTATGGCCTCCGACCCAAAGCCCAGCATGGACTGAAGAATACCTATGGCGGTCATGATGGCTCCTCCGGGTACTCCGGGAGCGGCTACCATGGCAATGCCGAGCATAAAAATAAAACCTGCGAACTGCACAAAGCTAACCTCCATGCCCGAAGTCATCATGATGGCCATGGCGCAGGCCACAATCTTGAGCGTGCTGCCCGACAGGTGAATGTTGTGGCAAAGGGGAATCACAAAATTGGCGATGGGTTCGGGAATCCCCGCTTTTATGGATTGCCTCAAAGACACGGGAATAGTAGCTGCCGAAGATTGGGTGCCTAAGGCTGTAACATAGGATGTCAGCATACACTTGAGTACCGGAAAGGGATTTTTTCGCGCAACAAGGCCGCCAATGGAATACTGAATCAGCAACAAGACCACCGTCATAATGAAAATCACTACAATGATTTTGACAAAAACGCCCAAAACGGCAGCCACTTTGCCAGCAAAAGTCATCTCTAAAAAGATACCGAAGATAAAAAGGGGCAACAGGGGAATAATCACGCCTGTAATTACTTTGTTGATGATGTCCCTAAAATCATACAGCACCTTGCTCAAGCTGTTTCCGCCAATTACCGCCATGCCCAAACCTAAGGTAAAGGCCAATAACAGAGCGGTCATGATGTCCATGAGCGGAAGTACGCTGATACTAAAGAAGGCTTCTGTGCTTCCACGCTCCACCGTTTCTATCATGGTTAGGGAAGGGGCGTTTTGCAACAAAGCCGGATAGGCCAAACTACAACCGAAATAAGTAAAAAATCCGGAAAACAGGGTAAAACCGTAAGCTAAGGCTACCGTAACTACCAACAATCTGCCCGCGCCTCTGCCCAATTCGGCTATGCCCGGAGCAATCAGTCCCAAAATCAGCAGCGGAATAATAAATTTGAGGAAATCACCGAATAATCCGTTAAAGGTGGTAAAGATGCGCACAGTCCAATTGGGGAAAAAGAGACCGCACAAAATGCCCAAGGCAATGGCAACAGCGACTTTGGGGAGCAGCCCGATTTTGCGTTTTTTCATAAAGTTTAAGTCTATACAGTTTTTGTTTTGACAAAGGTAGCAAAAGATTTGTTACTCTGGAACGATTTTTGCTCACCATATATTGTAAGAACCGTTTCTAAAGAAATCATCGTATGAAAAAAATGGGAATACTAACACTATGCGCGCTTATTGCAGCAGGCGGCGCCCTGTATGCGCAGGAAAAGAAATCAAAAAAGGAACGCCGGCTGGAAGTGGCAGAAAAAGTGCAGGGAATGGTCCATGCGCAGGAATACAAATTTGTAGCTCAGCAAGCCTTGCCCATGTCGGGCAGGTCAATAAACTTGACTGCGGACTACGACATGAGCGTGGCTAAAGACTCTGTAATCGCTTATCTGCCTTTCTTTGGAAGGGCATACGTGGCGCCGGTCAATCCTTTGGAGGGCGGCATCAAATTTCAAAGCGTTGACTTTGATTACAAACTCCAAAATGCAAAGAAAGGGGGATGGACGGCACATATTGTTGTTAGGAATGCGCAACAGCGCATTGAACTCACGCTGCACATTACCACTACCGGATTGGCCAGCCTGTCGGTACTTGACCACACACGCCAAACTATTTCGTTTAGCGGCTATCTTGAGGAGCGGACAAAGCAAGACGCTGCTCCCACTCCCAAGCAGTCTTTAGCGCAGTTTGAATAGGCGTATCGGCGCGCCACTTTAACTCCCGATTGGCTTTGGAGGGGTCTGCCCAAATGTGTACAATGTCTCCCGTCCGGCGTTCTACTATCTTATAAGGCAGTGGTTTTCCGATTACCTGCTCAAATTCCCGAATCAACTCCAGCACAGAACGGCCGATGCCGGCTCCCAAGTTAAACACTTCATAAGTAGATTCTTCTATGTTCTGAAACACACGTTCCACCGCCGCCACATGAGCTTTGGCTAAATCCACCACATGAATATAATCTCTGATGCAGGAGCCGTCCGGCGTGTGGTAATCATTTC
>WRBG01000184.1 GCA_009784635.1 Bacteroidales bacterium
CTGGCTAAACCGGAAACTTCTATGTCGGGATTCCCAATGAGGCTGCCACCCAAATGGTCGGCTATTGTTTTTGCAGAAAGATTCATGTCTACATACAGATATTTGAGGGCGTAAAGATAAAAAAATCTAAAAAATTTGCATAATAAGATGAAAGTTTGTACTTTTGCGGCGGAAAATTGGAAAGAAGCGCAAGGGGACGTCAGTCCCCTTGTTTTTTGGCAACGAATAAATATAATTGATTGACATATAAATTATTATGGAAGGTTTGAATTTAATAAGCACATTTGCCGAGTTTAAAGAACTCAAAAATATTGACCGGCCCACTATGATGAGCGTACTGGAAGATATTTTTCGCGGTCAGTTAATGAAGATGTACGGGTCGGCCGATAACTTTGATATTATCATCAACATCGACAAAGGTGACTTTGAAATTTGGCGCAACCGCGTGGTGGTGGAAAAGGTAGAAGACCCAACCACCCAAATTGCTTTGGCCGAGGTTGCCCACATTGACGACTCCTACGAAGTGGGCGAAGAATATGCCGAAGAACTCAAGTTGTCTTCTTTTGGACGCCGCGGCATCCTAACCCTCCGCCAAAACTTGGCCGGCCGGATTATGGACATAGAAAAAGCCAATCTGTACAACAAATACCACGAACGGGTGGGAGATGTGTTGGTGGGAGAAGTGTATCAAGTGTGGAAAAAAGAGGTATTGGTGTTGGACGAGGACGCCAACGAATTGGTACTCCCTAAAAGCGAGCAAATTCCTTCTGACTTTTTCCGCAAAGGCGATACCGTGCGCGCCGTCATTGCCAAGGTGGAGATGCGCAACAATACCCCCCTCATTACCCTTTCCCGCACCTCGCCCCTCTTTTTGGAGCGCCTTTTTGAACAAGAAGTACCCGAAATTTTTGACGGACTGATTACCATTAAGAAGATTGTGCGTATGCCGGGAGAACGCGCCAAGGTTGCGGTGGAATCTTATGACGACCGGATAGACCCCGTAGGCGCCTGCGTGGGGGTCAAAGGCTCCCGCATCCATGGTATTGTGCGCGAATTGCGTAACGAAAACATAGACATTATCAACTGGACCGGCAATCCTCAGTTGCTGATTCAACGCGCTTTAGCCCCTGCCAAAGTCTCGTCTATCAAAATTGACGAAGAACACAAGCGGGTGGGCGTTTACCTCAAACCCAGCGAGGTATCCTTGGCCATTGGCAAAGGCGGCAGCAATATTAAATTAGCCGGTATGCTGATTGGCTACGAAATTGACGTCTTCCGCGAAATCGAAGAGGACGAAGAAGACGTATTGCTCGACGAATTCGGAGACGAAATCGAAAACTGGATTATCGAGGCGCTCAAGCAGATGGGCTGCGATACCGCCAAGAGCGTTTTGGCTGTTCCCATATCGGAAATTGTAAAACGCGCCGATTTGGAAGAAGAAACCGTTGCCGAGGTAATACGGATACTGAAATCGGAATTTGAATAGTCCGGTCATCACATACATTAATATTGGGGAGAAGCATATATGATAGCAAATGAATCCATTAGAATCAGCAAAGTAGTTAAGGAGCTTAACATTGGGATAGGCACGCTGGTTGACTTTTTGAAAAAGAAAGGCATAGACGTTGACCCTTCTCCCAACAGTAAACTTACGACCGAAGCCTACCTCTTAGCCCAAAAAGAGTTTGACAAAGAACACCGACTTAAAGAACAATCCAAGAAGATTGTGTTCAAGGTAGTGGAATCAGCCCGTGAAGAGCCTGTTTTAGTGGAGCCTCCAACAGTGGCGGTCGAAAAACCGCCGGTAGTTAAAGAGCCGGAACCGGCTCCCGAATACAAGCCGGAGCCTGCTGTGGCCTCGGTGGTGTCCGAACCTCAGCCAACTCCTCAAACCCCTCCCATTCAAGCGCCCTCTGTCCAAACGCCTCCTGCTCCGGCCCCCCCTGCTCAAGCGCCGGCAGAAGAAAAAATATCCGGTCCCAAAGTGATTGGAAAAATTGACCTCAGCCCCAAACCCAAACCACAAAAGGATGGCCCCAGAGGAGGCAAGCAACAAAAGAAAGGACAGGGGATGCCCCAAAACAGGCCAAAGCCCCAAGCAAGGCCCAAACCACAATCTGAAATACCTGTAAGAAAATTAGATACAAAGCCGGAAGAAACGACTGCCCCGTCTCCCGCAGCTGTTCAGCATATAGAAACCAAAGTACAAAAGCTAACCGGCCCCACGATTACGGGAAACATTGATTTATCTCAATTTGAGAAAAAGAAACCGACTACGGAATCTTCTCCGGAGCGCCGCAAGAAAGGCAAACGCGAACGAATCCATAAAGGACAGCGCGAAAAAGTAGATGTGGCCAAGATTGCCGCCAAGACTCGATCGACCGGAGATGGTAAAGCTGCGGAACGAAAAGGAAAAGAGCGATTTAAACCCGTGCGGAACGAGGTGGACGAAGATGCGGTACAAAAACAAATTAAAGAGACCTACGCCCGCATGGTAGAGGGCAAAGGCAAGACCAAAGGTTCCAAGTACCGCCGAGAAAAACGGGGCTTGGTCAGCCAGCGTATGCAGGAGGAGCAAGAACGCCAAGAACGCCAAAGCAATGTTTTGGAAGTAACCGAATTTGTTACGGTCAACGAGCTGGCTACCATGATGCAAAGACCTGTGGTAAAAGTCATTGAGGCCTGTATGAACTTGGGCTTGATGGTATCTATCAACCAGCGGCTCGATGCCGAAGCCATGGTGTTGGTGGCAGAGGAGTTTGGCTTTGAGGTCAAATTCGTAAGCGTGGAAATCCAAGACGCTGTGGAGCAGGTAGCGGATACGGAAGAAGACCTCCAGTCCCGCCCCCCCATTGTAACGGTCATGGGACATGTTGACCACGGAAAAACATCCCTGCTTGACTATATCCGCAAATCCAACGTAATTGCCGGAGAGGCCGGAGGGATTACCCAACATATAGGCGCCTACAATGTACACCTGCCTAATGGACGTCAAATCACCTTTTTGGATACTCCCGGACACGAAGCCTTTACCGCCATGCGCGCCAGAGGCGCCAAGGTTACAGACTTGGCCATCATTATTGTTGCTGCCGATGATGCGGTCATGCCCCAAACCATTGAAGCCATCAACCACGCCGTGGCCGCCGGAGTTCCCATGATTTTTGCCATCAACAAAATTGATAAACCCGGCGCCAATTCCGAAAAAATCAGAGAGCAATTGGCCAATATGAACTTTTTGGTGGAGGACTGGGGAGGAAAATACCAGTGTCAAGAAATATCTGCCAAACAAGGCATTAATATGGATAAACTCTTGGAAAAAATATTGCTCGAAGCCGACTTGCTGGACCTCAAAGCCAATCCCCGTAAATATGCCGTGGGCACCGTTATAGAGTCCTCTTTGGACAAGGGCCGGGGCTATTTGGCCACCATCTTGATACAATCGGGCAGCCTGCGCGTGGGCGATGCCATACTCAGCGGAATCTACTCCGGACGGGTAAAGGCCATGTTTAACGAACGGGGACAAAAAATTGA
>WRBG01000185.1 GCA_009784635.1 Bacteroidales bacterium
TTAGACATAATCTTCCTTGAAACCGCTCATCCTAACTTTTGGGATATAAGCCACAATAATGTTTTACGCCGGCTTAGCCAAAGTATACCGGACAAGCTGTGGGACAAACTCATCCGCCGGGAGGTTTTGGTAAACGATAACATTCAGTTTACAACAGGTATATGGGAAAGCGCTGACTTTTCCATGAAACTATATCTCCATGCTAAAACCTATGGTTCAATAGATTTCCCATACTACTATAAACCTATGAGTCCTGCCGACAAAGACTTTAACAAAATTATATTGACCCTGTCTAAATGGACAGGCCCAGCAGAGTCTGTATATGAGGAACACAGCCAAATTATACATCATTGGATGGCAGCAATGTACTGTGACCTATTGATACCAATGTACAGCCAGCTTTCCAGTGAAGACCGCAGCGTTTACAAACCCGGTATAAAAGATTTTCAGTGGTTGCTGGATATACACAAAACCCGCAGGAATCAAGCCATTAAAATTTTGTACACCATCTTTGGATCTTTGGCTGTATCTTATATCGTATCGGTATACGTAAAATCAAAGGAAGCTGATTTTCCTAATAAACTAACAAGTAAAATTTCCTCTGACAAAATTAAAGGAATATGGCACGGCTTTAAGGAGCGAACCGCGCTATACCTTGCAAAGCTACCCTAAAGTGCTATAATTACATAGGTAATTGCGAAAAGCCTGAATCAAAAGGGCAGCAAAATGGGAACAAATACCAGAAGAAAAGAAGGTAAGAAAAGAAAGCCTCCATGATGGAAAGCAGGCACAAGAAGAAGTTAAGCAACAAGCAAAGGTTTCAAGCTGCGAAGTAAATGATGTTTGTGAATTTTATCAGCAAGGATAACGGAAAGCAGTTGAGCAATACCGGCAAGCAATAAATCGGCGTGAATGGTTTTTTGGTTTTGGGTTCGTCGCCCGGCAAGGCAAAGGTTTTCTTTGAAGTGTTGAATGGTGCGTTCGGCAGTGCATCGAATTTTGTAAGTGTCGCTCCAATCCTGTGTGCCACGAACAGTGCCGGGAAAAGCACGCAAGTCCTTTTCTGGATAGACATAAACCATTCTGCCGCATTTGGAGGATGTGCAGGGATTTTCACACTGCGTTCTTCGTCGGGATTTACCGCCGTTACAAGTTTGCCATTTCATTTTGGGACATACGAACTTGAAACGTAAAACCCCGCTTCTAAGTCTTGAAGTATTTTCAGATTTCATGGGACGAGATGAATCGTTGGGGCAGCATGGAATACCGTATTCATTGATAGAATAGTTAGGGTTTTCCAAGCCGGAACGATGATTCAAGGGGATATATGCTTTTTGGAAGATACGGCTAGAGCCGAAGGTATCGCCCGAAAGCAAAGCCTTGTAAATGCCGACAGTATCGAAAGCGGAATCACCGAGAAAGGTTTTAGGATTGATTAACGGGTGAGCATTGAAGTAATCCACAAGTGTAGGAATAAGTAGCCTTGCATCATGGACAGATTTATCTTCATCAGGAGCATCGGACTTTTTATTGATTACGATTTCGGAGTGTTTTGCAAAAAAGTCCTTGTTATAAAAAGAGATGTGGCGAACAATTCCTAATCCGTTTGTAACAAGTCCGAATTTATAGACATAGCAAAAATGTCCGTTGATGTAGAGCTGCCTGACTTCGGGATTGGCGGAGGCACAGGAGGGCATAGAACCGTAAGCGGCTTTGTAAGGGTCGAATGATTTATCGAAGTTCATAGCCTTTGCATAGGATTTCAACTGCCGAATGATACGATCGGCAAACTTGGGATTATTCTCCCTAACCCATGCCTCAATTCCCGAAGAATCAAAGATAGTTATATCTGCCTTTTCGGCATCAATAGCTTGGCAAATCGGTTGGGTAATGTCAACAAGGTGGTCGAAAACCGATTGTAAGTCCATAAGAAAATCCTGCTTGAATCGTGTGATTTTGGAAGCATCAGGCACTTTGTTAAACCCGCAAAACTCCCGTAAGACTTTGGAGTAATGCAAAAAGGTAAGCAAAAGTTGGTCTGTCGGGATTGTAAATATTTTTTGAATGACCAATGCCCAAACAAAGCCATGTAAGGGATATTTACGAGTTCGTCCTATCCCCTTGTAAAAGTGGCGATGGAATGAGGCAGGGATAATTCCTGACAGATTGATATGTTTTTCGAGAAGAGATAAGAACACCGGCTTGTCTTCTTCGAGCATTTCTTGACATTCGGCATAAATATCTCCCAATGTTAGTTGTTTGTGTGGTATCATGTACCCACAACTCCTTTCTTGGGTGCTTATGGTTGATTGTTTGTCGCAATCCAATTATACCAAACACCGGTGAGGAGTTGTTTGTTTTTTACATTAAATTTTCCCGCTTTTATTCGGGTTGCGGCGTTTCGTAAACGCCAAGTTTTTAAAAGCTAGAGAGGAGCTTTATTTTGCAAAAAAAGAAAAACAGATTACTTGCAATACTTTTGACAGTGGTTATGGTATTTGGGCTTATGCCTGTGTCTGTGCTGGCGGAGGATGATGTTACTTATTCTGGCTCTGGCAGCTACAATTCCGGAGGGGGTTACATAGATTCGGATACGCCGGCATCACCTGAGACAGAGTCTTCTGAGGTGGAGTCATCTGATACAGAATCCTCTGAAACCAAGCCGTCCGAAGCAGATTCCTCTGAGATGGAGCCATCTGAAGATCCTTCTGATACAGAACCCTCTGAAACGGAGTCATCCGAGACAGAATCCTCTGAAACAGAACCTGCTGAGATGGAACCTGAATCAGAATATCCTGATCCAGAGGAGCTCCCTGAGCTGGAGGGATATCCGGAGCCGGAAGAACACATTGGATTTGAGCTTTATAATCTAGCACCCATTCCCTTTGGAACGGGGGATGAAATCACGGTTTATATGAGCTTTGAAGGCTATACTATTGGACACGGTTTCTTCATAGAGCCAATCCCGGTGACAATCCCGGCCGGGTCATCTTTGGAGGTACCAACCCGCCTTTTGCTGGATAATCACGGGTATACTTACAATGCCTCAGGAACCGGTGGCACAGATTTCGGTATAAGCAGGATTAATGGCTTAAACGCGAATAGCGCAAATGTCCCGGCTTTTATTCAAAATGGAATTATGAACTCCACTTGGGGCATGTTGTGGGACATGTTTACTCCTGTCGGCCAGTCTGATGGCTCCTTGGGCAATGGTGATTTTTTCCTGTTTTCTGGGTGGATGTATACAGTAAATCATGAGATGCCTGGTATTAATCCTAACGGCACAGGTGATGGCCTTGCTGCCGGTTCTGTTATACCAAATGACGGTGACGTAATCCGCTGGCAGTTTACCCTAATAGCCGGTCCGGATTTAGGCTTTGCCATGCAGGGGATGGGCCCGGCGATTTACGAACACGCGGATAAAAGCGATCTGATCCGTGCGATGTTTGCGGAGGGGGCCAATGTTGAAGCAAGGCCGGCTGCCTTAGATGTCATTATTAACCCTAGAGCTACGGCTGAA
>WRBG01000186.1 GCA_009784635.1 Bacteroidales bacterium
CCAATGCTTCGTAGACTTGAATTAGGGCAGAGGAGGCGCTAAAGGCGATAACCGTAGGGGCGCCTTCCCTGTCTTTTTGGGCGATACGCTGAAGCACAGCCTTGGCGACTAAGGCAGAGGCATCGGATGAATCGTCGAATATATTAATCGGCAGTTTTTCGTAACGCTTGCTAAATTCGTTCTGAGTCATGATAAACATTTTTAATGGCTTGATGAATAGGGACTAATTGCTTAAACAGGTCGTCCAGCAAGTCTAACCGCAGCATATTGGCTCCGTCCGACAAGGCGCGGTCGGGCTTGGGATGGGTCTCCAAAAAGAGTCCGTCTACCCCTGCTGCCACAGCGGCTCTGGCTATGGTGGCAATCATTTCGGGTTGCCCTCCCGTTACGCCCGAAGCTTGATTAGGTTGTTGTAGGCTGTGGGTGATGTCGAGTACCACCGGATAGCCCATGCGTTTCATGATTGCAATTCCCCTAAAATCCACAATCAAATCGGCATAGCCAAACTGAGTGCCTCTATCGGTCAGCATAATGCGGGGATTTCCGCAACGGCTGACTTTTTCGGCAGCAAAACGCATGGAGTCGGGCGACATGAATTGACCTTTCTTGATATTCACCACCTTGCCGGTAGCGGCGGCGGCTTCCAACAAATCGGTCTGGCGACAAAGGAAGGCAGGGATTTGGAGTACGTCTATGCCAAAAGAGGCGGCCAAAGCAGCTTCTTGAGGCAGGTGGATGTCGGTCAAGGTGGGAATATCAAAATGTTCACCCACTTTTTGAACGATTTCGAGGGCTTTTTCATCGCCCAAACCAACAAAGGAATCGCCCCGCGAACGATTGGCCTTGCGGTAGGAGGCCTTAAATATGTAGGGTATGTCCCATTTGTCGGATAATGCGCAAACCTCGCGAGCTACCTGCATACACAGCGCTTCGCTTTCTACCACACAGGGGCCGGCAATGAGGAAGAAATTTCCGCCACTCACACGCTTGAGCTTTTGAATATCAAAAAATTGAACCATTATAGCATATAATTATCAATAGGCTACAAAGGTATTTAAAAAAATGATAGCTTCTGTTTATTTTTCGGAATCGTAGCCGTATTTCTTCCACAATCGGGATAGGTGTTTGGACATTTCTTCCTCCCGCGGATTATTTCCGGGGGTATATATTTTGGTTCCTCTAAGTTCATCCGGCAAAAACTCCAAATCGGCAAAATTTCCTTTATACGAATGGGCGTATTTGTAATTTTGGGCGTAACCCAAGTCTTTCATCAGTTGGGTAGGGGCGTTGCGCAAATGCAGGGGCACCGACAAGTCTCCGGTCTCCCGCACCAAACCGGCTGCTCCGTCTATGGCTTCTATGACGCTGTTGCTTTTGGGAGAACCGGCCAGATAGAGCGCGGCTTGGGCAAGCGGCAAACGTCCTTCGGGCATACCTATTTTATGTACGGCGTCAAAACAGGCGTTGGCTATCAGCAGGGCATTGGGATTGGCCAAGCCTATGTCTTCAGCTGCCAGTATCACCATGCGGCGGGCAATAAACAGAGGGTCTTCCCCTCCGGACAACATGCGGGCCAACCAATAAATCGCCCCGTTAGGGTCGGAGCCTCTCAAACTTTTGATAAAAGCCGATATAATATCGTAATGCTGTTCTCCGTTTTTGTCGTAAAAAGCCAAATTTTCCTGCAAACATTGGGTAACGGACTGATTGCTTACGCTGACTTGGGCGCCCGGAGGGGTTTGAGACACCAAAAGCTCCATGATATTTAGTAATTTACGCGCATCTCCTCCGGAAAATCGAAATAAGGCTTGGGTTTCCTTAATGTCAAAAGACAGGGAACTGAGGTAGGTATCTTTGAGAAGCGCACGCGCCAAAAGTTTTTCTAAGTCATTAATATTTAATGGTTTCAAGATATATACATGGCAGCGGGAGAGTAGGGGAGAGATGACTTCAAAGGAGGGATTTTCCGTAGTGGCGCCAATCAAACTAAGGGTGCCGTCTTCTACCGCGCCTAAGAGGGCGTCTTGCTGGGATTTGCTAAAGCGATGGATTTCATCTATGAATAAGATGGGGGTTGCCGTATTAAAAAGACGATTGGTTCTGTTTTTTTCGATAATCTCCCGAACTTCTTTTACTCCGGAACTGACGGCAGAAAGAGCAAAAAACGGACGGTCAAGCGTATGGGCTACAATCTTGGCCAATGTGGTTTTGCCCACGCCGGGAGGTCCCCATAAGATGAAAGACGATAGGTTTTTACCCTCAATCATATTGCGCAATACAGCGCCGGTTGCCACCAAATGCTCTTGACCTATATAGTCATCAAGAGAGCTGGGGCGGAGACGTTCGGCAAGAGGAATCATATATTACTCATGACTTTTCGTAAGTTTTCGCAAAGATAGGCATTTTTCCCGTATTCATTTTCTGCGTCGCGCCGAGCAGCGCAACTTGTATTCCGTGTAAAATCACAGATTCAATATTTTCGCTTTTAACGTTTGAAATTCCTCCTCCGAAATTATACCATCTGCCTTTAGTTGGCCCAACTTGGATAATCTATCTAAATCTGTAATTTGTGCTTCGGGGGGTTGTAACTCCGGTAATGTTTCGTTGGAAATTTCCGCTGTCCCGTTCTTTATTGGCAGTAGGACAACCCACATGATAAAAGACAACAGGATTATCACACAGCCAAAACCTACAAGACCCCAATTTGGCTCAAACGCCCACTTATCCGTGCTTGTAGCTAAACCGATAGTCGCAACGATGATGCCCACGAATAGGCCAACGAGAAGTACCGCGAGGGCCACTGCGTCTTTACTGTGTGGGTTCTTTACACTTTTTTCCATGTCTGTATCTGTTTTAAATTAAGTCCATCTTGTATTCATTCTTTGTTTTTTGTAGTACCGTCATTAATGAAGCGTCAAGCGGAATTGTGGTTTACAGTTTGAATAAATCGGAGTGCGTTCCGGTGTCCTCGAATATTATTTCTGAACGTTCTTGGTTATACTTATACAACAACACCCAATCCGGCGTTATGTGGCAGCAGACACGCCCGCTTAAATTTCCTTTTAATTTATGCGGACGACAACGCGCAGGTAACGGCTTGCCTTCGCATAAAAGACGTGCAACTTCTTTGAACAAGTCCAAATCGTACCCGCGTTTCTTGCAAAGTTTGATGCTTTTCTCGAACCTGTTCGTGGTGCTGCGTCGCAACATTTTTATATGCCTAAATGTTTAAACATTGCGTCTACACTCGCGTGTTCGGTTAAACCTTCGCTACGGTCAGTCTTTCGCATAGATTCCAAAACGGCGGGTTTCAAGTCGGCCTGTGTGCGTTCCTTATCCGCCACCTTTACGTAGGGTAGAGAACGGGCGTATGCAATGAATAATTTCGCCTGTGCGCTGTTGCTGCGGATGGTTAAAGTTGTCATAATACTGCAATATTTCTGCAAAGAAAGAAAAATTTTGCGAAATAAACAATCGGAAGAAAATTTCGTTAGGTGCAGGGTAGC
>WRBG01000187.1 GCA_009784635.1 Bacteroidales bacterium
AATATTGCTGAGTACCTGTTGGCCTTCAAAAGATTTATGAATATGTTTTAGTTCTATCACAAGCTATAACATCAAGTTGGTGATTATGAGATTCGTAATAAGAATCATAAAACTGCATACCACAATCGCCCGGGTACTCGATTGGCCTACGCCCAAAGAGCCGTTGGTGGCGTAATACCCGTAAAATGAAGATACTGAGGTGATAATAATACTGAATACGGCCATTTTTACCATACTGTACACAATAAAATAGAGCCTCAAGGCGTACTGAAGTCCGTCTACATATTGCTCCACAGTAATCATGCCCGAAGCCACAACCATCAGCCATCCCCCTATAAGTCCAAAGATAAAACTAATCAGCATCATCAAGGGGTTAAATGCGGTTGCGGCGGCTATCTTGGGAAGAATCAGAAAATTGGCCGAATTAACCCCCATCATTTCCATGGCGTCAATCTGCTCCGTAATCCGCATGCTCCCCAGTTCCGAAGCAATATTCGAACCTACCTTTCCGGCTAAAATCAAGGCTATGAGTGTGGAGCAAAATTCCAGCACCAAACTCTCCCTCACCATGTAGCCTACATACATCTTAGGAATAAAAGGACTCTCTATATTCGAGGCCGTTTGTACTACCAATACCGCCCCCACCGCTACAGAGATAATCATAATCAAGGGTATGGTCTGGATGCACAATTTATCTAACTCGATGAAAAAGTAACGCCAAAATATGCGCCATTTCTCCGGCCGCACAAAAACCCGTTTCATCAAAAGGCCGTAAGAGCCTATCAATCGTATGCCGTTCCCGAATCTCATGCTGCAAAGGTAATATTTATATATCTTTGTCGCGCTAAAATCATTTGTTTGAATCTGTTTTACCACTTGGGCCTTTGGCTGTACCGCCTTATTGCCAGACTGATTGCCCCTTTTTATCTCAAGGCGGCCCATTTTAACAGGGGGCACACCGGCTTGATTGCCCACATCAAGAGCCGGATAGACCGGAACGCGCCCATTGTTTGGTTTCACTGCGCCTCGTTGGGAGAATTTGAACAGGGACGTCCCGTCATGGAGGCCTACCGGAACCAAGCGCCTACACATAAAATCCTCCTTACTTTTTTCTCTCCTTCGGGCTACGAAATAAAAAAGCAGGACCCCATTGCCGATTGGATTTTTTATCTTCCCCTTGATACCTGCCGGAATGTCAGGCGTTTTTTGGATGCGGTGCAGCCCCATAAAGCCATATTCATTAAATATGAGTTTTGGTACAATTATTTGAAGGCATTGAAAAAGCGAGGCATACCCACCTATATTGTGTCGGCCAACTTTTGGGCGGCACAGCCCTTTTTTGCTTGGTATGGGGCATTCTTTCGCCGGATGCTCCGCACTTTCACTCTCTTATTTGTACAGAATCCGGAATCCAAAGCATTGCTTAACAGGATTGGTTTTGCCCATGTAGTTGTTGCGGGAGACACCCGTTTTGACCGGGTATGGACACGGGCGCAGTCGGCCTGTTCCCTGCCGGTGGTAGATGCTTTTCTCCACAATCAAGGTTCGGAGGTGGGCTTCGGACAGGGAGTATGCGTGGCCGGAAGCAGTTGGCCCAAAGACGAATCCTTGCTGTGGCAAGCGCTTAAAGCCCATCCCTCTTTAAAACTTATCTTGGTTCCCCATGAAGTTGATGCCGGACATATAGACCGGATTATGGAACAATTTGCCGATTTCTGCCCCCTAAAGTACAGCCAATTTTCCGCCGCGGAAATCATTCCGACAGCGTCGAGGGTGTTGGTGGTAGACCAAATCGGACTACTCTCCTTGTTATATCGCTATGGCTCTATGGCCTACGTGGGAGGGGGGTTTGAACAGGGCATCCATAATATTTTGGAGGCAGCGGCATACGGAGTTCCCGTTGTTTTTGGCCCCAATCACAAAAAGTTTAACGAGGCCCTTGACTTGATTCGACTGGGCGGAGCGCACAGCGTCCGTACCGGACAGGAGTTGGCCTCATGTGTAGGCCGATGGATTACAGACGCCCAAGTCCGTCGGGAAGAAGGAGACATTTGTCTCCGCTACGTTAAAGAACACACAGGCGCCACCCAAATAGTGTTGCAGCAGCTATAATACTTTTCAATTCCGCCAAACCCTGTTATCATTTTGTTATCCCTCGTTTTATTCATAAAATGGCTCAATCGCTTTTCAAATTCTTCCGGGCGTATCCTCGCAACGTCAATGTAGGCAATGCGAATGCGCTTATAGGAATCAGAAAATTGTTGATAGTTGTCCCATACCTTTTTATCTTCTTTCAACCTGTCCATAATATCATGGGGAAATATAAAGGGCTCAGACAAAACATTTTTAATTTTATCCTCAAATTTGGGATGTATCATCTTATTTTCCAACAGCCATTTGAGCCTTTCCTTGTTGGATTGCGAATAGGTACTCTTGGGGTTCCTCGGTGAGAAACGCTGAATTTTATGCTCTTTGTCAAATGCCTTTACCGTGCTGTCAATCCAATCAAAACAAAGAGCTTCTTCAACGGCATCGTTGTATATAATGCCCTTTTTGCCGGAAGACTTATGGGGAAACACAAACCAAATTCCATCAGCGGTGTCAAAGTTTTGGGCCAACCACTTTCGCCAATTTTGCCGATTTTCAAAATACACTACTTCATTTTCCATGTACCTGTTTCTTTACTTGTGCCTTGTCCGGGCCGGAGGCAAAGATGAATACTATTTTTCATTATACGGCTCTATGGAAACAAAAATGAAGTAATAGAATCTCTCTAATAACTGTTCTTTTGAAAGTCCGGAAGGACACCAAAGCGGTTTATCCTTTTCATCTAAAGAGTTTGCATACAGGTAAACTAATATTTCTGATTTGTCTATATCTAAATACTTTACATTGCCTTCGGACACAAAATTATTGAACGCATCAAAACTGAATTTTGATTTTCCGGAAAGGCTAAATTCTTTAGGCATTTCAATACCATGTGATTTTATGTTCACTCTCACGGTATTATCCTTTTCGACAAAATAAAATCTGTGAAAATAAATTGAGTCAGCCCTTGGTTTAAAGTAAGGAATCGCGTCAATTCCAAATGGTCCGAATAGACTTTTTGCCTCATCAATTACAGATATTGTGTTTAGCAACTTTTTGTCTTCATATTCTTCTATCACAATATTCAATAATTGGTTAGCGCTTTGTTTGATTGGAAATTTGAAAGTTGTGATTCCAAGTTCTTTAAAAATCTTGTTGAAATCTTCCTTGTCATAATCAAAGTTGTTATTAGTACCTTGAGCATTTAGTTTAAAGGCAAAAAATAAAAACGCTACAAGTATTTTTATAACTTTCAAATCATGCGTTTTTTTAAAACTTACCTCGTTTTTGAAGTGGTCTTTGCCATTCATCATGTTCTCTAAGAAACTGTTTAAATTTAACAAAAAATTAATATAAATATTTGATTATCAGCAGGCTGGTGGAGAATTATTTTGTATCTTTG
>WRBG01000188.1 GCA_009784635.1 Bacteroidales bacterium
ACCTGCGGTGTACGACAACTTTGGCGACTATTTTCGCATTGGAGCAACCTTTAACAATTCGGTCAATGTGAGTCAGGCTACCGACAAAACAAACTACTCATTTGGGCTTTCGGCCGCCAATCAAGAAGGTATTGTTCCTTCATCGGCCATGAATCGTTATACCGCAAGGGGTTTTGTAGAGACACAATTGTCCAAAGCGTGGAGAACGGGTTTCTCGACCAACTTCTCCCATACCTATGCGTCCATGATTACCGGTGCCAACGATGCAGCGTTGTGGGCGCTTTACGCCGCTCCTGCCAACTACGACCTAAAAGGCATACCGGCGGCTACGGAATCAGACCCCTACACACAGATATTGTTTAGATCTGCCACCTTTAACAACCCGTATTGGGCGCAAGAACACAATAAGAATGACGAACAAACCACCCGTATTTTTGGTAACGCCTTTTTGCAGTTCTCCCCCGAAATCAGCACAGACGGAAGCAAAACCCTGTCGTTCCGTTACCAGTTGGGTATTGACACCTACACCTCTTATGTGCAGAATATCGAGGAGTTTGGAAGCCGCACCGGAACAGGATCGGTTTCCCACTCCAGCTGGAATGCCCGCAATCTGAACTCGTTGTTTACCGCCAACTTTAACATGAATTTTGCAGACGACTTCGATTTTGGACTGTTGCTTGGAAATGAATTTATCCATAACCACGGCAAGGGTGTTAACGCATGGGGAACCGTACTCAACTATGGCGGATTTCCCCATCTTTCCAACACCAATGTAAGGAACGGTTCGGAATCAAAAAATCAGAGCAGGACGGTCGGATTGTTTGCCAATGCCTCGTTGTCGTATAAGAGCATGCTCTTTTTGAATGTAACCGGACGCGGTGATATTGTGTCAAGCATGCCGCGCAACAACCGTTCGTTTTTCTACCCATCCGGCTCATTAGGTTTTGTATTTACCGAGTTAGATGTCTTTCGCGGCAGTCCAATCCTCTCCTACGGTAAGTTAAGAGGTTCTGTTGCCGAAGTAGGTATGGCAGGTACATATAGTGAAATTACTTATGGCGGACCCGGATATGGCGGCGGTTTTTGGTCCACAGCCCCCAATCAATACCCCATTGGCGGCGTTAGCTCGTATATTTTAAGCAGCGCCGTATATGACCCCAACCTTAAGCCACAAAATACCCAGTCGTATGAAGTGGGCGCAGATTTGAGGTTCTTGCAAAACCGAATCGGCGTTGAATACACCTTTTCTCGTCAAAATATAAGAGACCAAATCTTTCCTGTTCCGCTGGCCGGCTCAACCGGCAAAACGAGCATGACGATGAACGGCGGGCGGATGCATACCAACACCCACGAAGTGTCACTCATGCTGGTTCCGATACAAAAAAGGGATCTTAGGTGGTCGGTGCAATTTAACTTTACCAAAATGGAGAACTATGTGGACGAACTAGCTGATGGAGTTGACAATATTGGACTTGGCGGCTTTGTTACACCACAGATTAGGGCTTGGATTGGCTCCAGATATCCCGTTATTTATGGTGAATCATTTGCGAGAGACAATCAAGGAAGGGTATTGGTGAACGACAACGAATTTCTGCCTAACGGTACCAGAAACCCCAATTACGGATTTCCCATGATGGGTCCGATGGACAACTTGGGTGAAGTTTCGCCCGACTTTATTTTGGGAGGCCTTACCACCCTCAATTGGAGATCCCTTACCCTCCAAGCCATCTTTGAATGGAAGCAGGGAGGCTATATGTACTCCGGAACGAGCGGATTGATGCGCTCCTCCAATGGTTTGGACAGAACCACGGAAAATAGAGAAAGTTCTTTTATTTATGATGGATATAAGAGTAACGGACAAAAGAATGATATTGAACGTGGCGGCGAAGGCGACAGAAGGGCGCATCAGGATTTGGCCGTTTTGTTGGGATCGATTCCGGAATTTATGGTCTTTGAGTCGTCTTTTGTAAAGCTAAGAGAGGTATCATTGAGTTATAAGCTGCCTAAGATTTATAAGACTTTTGATGTTACTTGTTCTGTTTTTGCCCGTAATATCTTACTCTGGACAACTTATCCCAATATGGACCCGGAATCTTACCAGGGAAATAACAACATGGCAGGTGGATTTGAAAGGTTTTCCGTTCCCAATACCAAGAGCTTAGGGCTTAGTCTAAACATCCAATTTTAATAATTAATATTGATAAGAAATGAAAAAAATAGCAAATATTTTACTGATAGCAGTGGTGTTGTCGATGTCTTTTGCTTGTAGCGAAGACATTATGGATGATATCAACAAGGACGTGGACAGTGCGCTTCAAATGCAGACACGCTTGACCATTACCAATTTAATGCTCTCCAGTGCATTTAGAACGGCCTCCGACTACGCCTTTTACGCTTCGGTGTACATAGAACATGCCGTAGGCACATGGAACCAAACCTTTCAAGCCGAGATGAGGCTGGCCGAGCCCATTTCCGCCTCGACCTACAACAATTCGTGGAACTCGCAATACAGAGACATGCATGACCTGTTGACAGTGATAGGGAAGTGTTCTGACGGAGGAGATGAACAAGGCAATTTCCATACTTTGGGTATTGCGCAGATTTTGCTGGCGTTCAATTTGGCGCAGCTTACCGACCTAATGGGCGATACTCCTTGGTCAGAGGCTTGCCAGCCGGGTGTTATATTCCAGCCTAATCTTGATAAGCAGCAAGACATTTACAACGACATCTTCAAACTTTTGGATGAAGGTATCGCCAATTTAGGCAGAACTACGACTTATCCCGGTTTAGGCGCTCAAGATTTTCTCTATGGCGGAAACGTATCCAGATGGATTAAAGCCGGTTACGGCCTCAAGGCCCGCGCTCTTATGAGGCTATCCCTCAGAAGCCCCAGATATGCAGACGTACTTGCGGCGGCAAACCTCTCTTTTGCCAATGCCGCAGAAGAGATGAGGTTTAACTACAACGGCTCTACGTCCCGAAATCCGTTTGCCCGATTCTATACCGACCGTCAAGGTCATTTAAGCGGCAGCAGAAGTATGCGTGAAAAATTGTTGGACCGCAACGACCCGCGTAAAGATGTATTTTGGGTCTATCCTGCGGGTGGCAGCTTAGAAAACATTGATTACTTTGCAATAAATGGAAGTTCTATTCAAGATCAAAATGCGTTTGCCAGATCCGCGCTGTCGTCATCCACTTTTGCCGTAGCCGGCGTTAGAAATACAGCCCCGACCTTTATGATGAGCTATCACGAATTACTTTTCTTAAAAGCCGAAGCTCATGTGAGATTAAACCAAATAGCTGAAGCCGAGGCAACATTGAAACAAGCCGTAATTGCGGCATTTGCTCAGGTGAATAACATTACCGGCGGCCTCACTCCCGCAATGGCAGAGAGCTATTTTGAAGATGAAGTAAAG
>WRBG01000189.1 GCA_009784635.1 Bacteroidales bacterium
CGTCAAACATTTTGATGCGGCGGCTCTGTTGCGGTCCATTATTGCCCTCGACGACCGGCGCCGCGCCCTGCAAACGGCTAAGGATGCTGCTTTGGCAGAGCAGAATACTGCCGCCAAACAGATTGGTTTGCTGATGCAGCAGGGGCAACGGGAAGCGGCAGAGGCGGCCAAGCAGGCTACCGTGGCCGGAAAAGAACAGGTCAAAGTCTGGGAGGCCGAATTACAGGCCCTAACCGGCGAGTTAAACGATGCTTTGTGGCAACTCCCCAACCTGCCTTCCGAATCGGTGCCTGCCGGAAGAAGTGCTGCGGACAATGTAGTGGTTAGAGAAGGAGGTAAGATGCCTCGGCCCGAACCGGCGCTTCCGCATTGGGATTTGGCGGCCAAATACGACATTATTGATTTTGAGTTGGGGGTGAAACTTACGGGAGCCGGATTTCCGGTGTACAAAGGAAAAGGCGCCCGCTTGCAGAGAGCCTTGATTTCCTACTTCTTGGACTACAATACAGCCGCCGGCTACACAGAAATACAGCCTCCCCTAATGGTCAATGAGGCATCCGGTTTTGGTACGGGACAACTGCCCGATAAAGAGGGGCAGATGTATCATGTGGGCTTAGACCAGTTCTATTTGATTCCTACGGCAGAGGTGCCCGTTACCAATATATACAGGGATGCTATTCTCGAATCCAAAGACTTGCCGGTAAAACTAACCGCCTATACCCCTTGTTTCCGGCGGGAGGCAGGTTCTTACGGCAAGGATGTCCGCGGGCTTAACCGCCTACATCAGTTCGACAAGGTAGAGATTGTGCAATTGCGTACTCCCCAAGCGTCTTACGCAGCCCTCGAAGAAATGGTGGCCCATGTAGAAAAATTGGTGCAATCCTTGGGCTTGCCTTACCGCATATTAAAGCTGTGCGGAGGGGATATGGGCTTTACATCGGCTTTGACCTATGATTTTGAAGTATATGCAGCCGCTCAAGAGCGTTGGTTAGAAGTCAGTTCGGTGTCTAATTTTGAATCCTTTCAAGCCAACAGGCTTAAATTGCGTTATCGGGACGAGAAACAAAAAACACAGCTTCTGCACACCCTTAACGGAAGTTCGTTGGCATTGCCCCGGATTGTAGCCGCCCTGTTTGAGAACAACCAAACCTCCCAAGGGATTATGATTCCGGAGGTGTTGCGGCCTTATACCGGCTTCAACTGCATCGAGTGATGGAGCCGAGAATCATCTTAGGTATAGACCCGGGAACCAACTTGATGGGGTGGGCCATACTGTCTGTAGAAAAAAATGTGTTAAAGCCTTTGGAAATCGGGGTACTCGAATTAAGCAAACTCAAAGACCCCTTTCTCAAACTCCAACGAATTTTTGAAGAAGTTTGTGGATTGATTGCCACTTACCGGCCTCATGAATTGGCTATTGAGGCTCCGTTTTACGGCAAGAATGTTCAATCCATGCTCAAATTGGGCAGGGCGCAGGGCATGGCCATGGCGGCGGCCTTGGTGCATAAAATGCCGGTGTATGAATACGCCCCCCGTAAGGTCAAATTGTCAATTACCGGCAGGGGAGCCGCCTCCAAAGAGCAAGTAGCCACAATGTTGCAGAAAACGCTTTCTATGGCTAAGGTGCCGGTACAATGGGACGCCACCGATGCCCTTGCGGTAGCGGTTTGCCACCATTACCAAACGCAATTTCCTGTGAAAGAGAAAAAAACTTCCTGCAAAACATGGGAGGCTTTTTTGGCCCAACATCCCGAACGCAGGGGGTAGTCCCAAGGTTTTTTAAACTTTTAGGATTTTAGCGGGTCAAAGGGGCAAATCAAAAGTAAAATATGAGAAAAAAAATGTTCCGGTACTCCTTAGCTTGTTTATTTATTTTATTTGGCTGGGGATTTGCCCAAGCCCAATCTCAAGCTCCATCCCAATCTCAGCCTCAGTCTCAATCCAGTACCCTTAGGGCGGTTCTGTTAGACAGCTTGAGCAGGGAGCCGCTTCAATACGTTACGGTTGCGGTGTATGAGGGAGGCTCTGAGACGCCTTCTAAGTTTGCGATTTCCAATAGAGAAGGTCTTGTTGAAATCTTAGGTATTCCCAGAGGCAGACATACGGTTAAGATAGACATTATGGGCTATGTGTCCCAGTCGCGCGAAATTAACTTTACGGCCAGAGAGCCTGTAGTGGATTTGGGAAATGTTTTGCTTAAAGAAGACGCGCAAATGCTTGATGCAGCTGTTGTTACAGCCATGAGTAATCCCATAGTGGTTAGGCAGGACACCATTCAATATAATGCGGCTGCTTTTAGAACCAGCGACAACGACATGTTGGAAGAGTTGTTAAAAAAACTGCCCGGAGTCGAAGTAGACAAAGACGGAAAAATCACGGTGAACGGCAGGGAGATTTCCAGAGTAGTGATAGACGGTAAGACCTTTTTTTCGGACGACCCTACCATCGCTACCAGAAACCTTCCGGCCAGAATAGTAGACCGGGTAAATGTGGTCAATCGCAGGTCGGAACAGGCGCAGTTTACCGGTATTGATGATGGAAACGATGAATTTGTACTCGACTTGAGCATCCGCCCCGGCATGATGAACGGATGGTTCGGCAACTTGATGGCCGGTTATGGAACGGAGGACAGGTATCAGGCGCAGGGTATGGTGGGCCGGTTTCAAGGAGGCGACCAGTTGGCGTTTATCGGGAATTGGAACAATACCAATAATCGGGGATTTGCAGACGCTATGGCCGGATCCATGCAGGGTATGCGAGGCGGTGGACCGGGTGGCGGAGGAGGAGGTGGTGGTGGTGTCCGCTTTGGGGGCAATACCTTTAATTTTGGAGGGAGCGGGATTATGACTTCGTGGAATGCCGGCGTCAACATGAACACCGAATTATTGGATAAGAAATTAAAAGTGGGCGGCAATTATTTTTACGGAGGGTCGGAAGCCAAAAGGGAAAGCAATACGCTTCGTCAGAACTTTTTGCCGGACAGTAGTTTTTACTACGCTCAAGAGGCAAACTCAATCAACAGAACAGAATCCCACCGGATTGGAATGGAATTTGATTACAGCATCAATGAACGAAGTTCTATACTGTTCCGGCCAAACGGCAACATCGGATACGGCAGATTTGACGAGAACTCCCAATACAGTTCTACCGGATTGCAGGGAACCAAAATCAACGATGGATGGAGCAAGTCTTTTGGAGAGAGTCAATCAAAGGGCACGGGGGGAGAGTTGTTGTTGAGGCATCGTTTTGCCAAGCCGGGAAACACCATGTCGTTAAGCATCAATTATAACTTGTCGGAAAGTTCCATAGACGGATACAACCGGTCCGAGACCAACGTATACGGCGTCCGCGAACGAAAGGATACCATAGATCA
>WRBG01000190.1 GCA_009784635.1 Bacteroidales bacterium
CCTTTGGGGTGGGTAATCACAAATTCGTAGTCGGTGGCGTTCATCCACTCGGCAAAGGAGTTGGGCACGGCTTGGGGCAAGGCGTTGGGGTGAGGCGCCCAAGTGAGCACCACTTTGGGGCGGGCCGTTTTTTTATACTCCTCAATCGTAATCAGGTCGGCAAAACTTTGCAAAGGATGGCGGGTTGCGGCCTCCATGCTGAAAACAGGCTTGCCGGAGTATCTTATGAATTGATTTAAAATAACCTCGTTATAATCCTCTTCCTTGCTTTTAAACTGGGCAAAGGCGCGCACCCCAATAATGTCGCAATAGCTCCCCATCACCGGAATCGCTTCAAGGATGTGTTCGGGCTTGTCGCCGTCCATCACCACGCCTCGTTCGGTTTCCAATTTCCATGCCCCCTGGTTGATGTCGAGTACAATCACATCCATGCCCAAGTTTAGCGCCGCCTTTTGGGTGCTCAAACGGGTGCGAAGGCTGGAGTTAAAGAATATCATCAGCAGGGTTTTGTGTTTGCCTAAAGCAACGTGGGCAAGGGGATTTCTCTTCACTTCAAAGGCTTCCTGAAGCGCTTGGTCTAAAGGACCAATGTCATGTACTGAGGTAAAATGTTTCATAATCGTTGTGGCGAATCTTGCATTCACCTGTTATTCATTAATAATATGGTTAAGCGAAGTCATAAACTGTTTGGCTTCTGCCATCGTAAGGCAGAGCGGAGGGAGCAGGCGAATGGTATTGCTGCCCGATGCGCCTGTAAAGCAATGCTCTTTGTAAATCAAATCGTTCCTGAGTCCGGGGTATTCGGGGCCGGATTCAAATCCAATCATCAATCCTTTTCCCCTAAGGCCGGAGATGCCTTTAGAAACGCCGGAGAGCTGCTCAAATAGATAGTCTCCAATCTTTTGGGCGTTGGTAATCAGAGACTCCTGCTCCATCACCTCTAAAACGGCCAAGGCAGCGGCGCAGGCCAAGTGGTTGCCTCCAAAAGTGGTGCCTAACTGCCCGTGTCTGGGTGTAAAATCGGGAGAAATCAGCACTCCGCCCACGGGAAAGCCGTTGCCCATGCCTTTGGCCACCGTTATCAGGTCGGCCTCGATTCCGTAATGTTGATGGGCAAAAAAGGCACCGGTACGGCCATAGCCCGATTGGATTTCGTCCAAAATCAAGGGAACCTGATATTGATTACAGAGTCGATGGAGGGTTTGCATAAATGCCGCAGAAGGAGTTACGATTCCGCCCACTCCCTGAATGCCCTCTATGATGACTGCGGCGTAATCTCCGCTTTTGAGTTCTTTCTCTACAGCTTCTGAATCTTCAAAAGGAAGAAAACAGACCGAATCATCCGGGAAGCAAAAAGGAGAGCGGATAGAGGGCTTGTCGGAACAGGCCACCGCTCCGGCGGTACGTCCGTGAAAAGCTTTGGAAAAGGCCAAGATTTTGCTCTTTCCGGTTTTGTACGCCGCCAATTTAAAGGCGTTCTCGTTGGCCTCAGCCCCGGAATTGCAGAGAAACAACGCGTAATCTGGATAACCGCTCAGAATGCCCAACTTATGCGCCAACTCCTTTTGCAAACTATTCTGTACCGAATTGGAGTAAAAACCGATTTTACGGAGTTGTTGCTCCATGCGCGCCACATAGTGCGGATGGCCATGGCCAATCGAGATGACAGCGTGGCCTCCGTAGAGGTCAAGGTAGCGGACTCCCTGCGCATCGGTCACGGTACAGCCGAGCGCCGATACAGGTTCTATGTCCAAAAGCGGATAAACGTCAAAAAGTTGCATGGTGAAACCTGAATAAAAATTATAAAGCGATGGGTTTAAGTTGAAGTCCTGCGGTTTGGTCAAAGCCAAACATCAGGTTCATGTTTTGAACAGCCTGACCCGAAGCGCCTTTGATTAGGTTATCAATAATACTTGTAATCAGTAGATAGTCGTTATGCTTAGCAAGGTGGAGGAGGCATTTGTTGGTGTTTACCACCTCTTTTAAGCTGATGCCCTCCTGAGACACGAGCACAAAAGGGTGTGGCCCATAGTATGTTTGATAGAGCGATTTGACTTCATCTATGGAGAGGGAGCAGCGGGTGTAGAGGGTGGCAAAGATGCCGCGGGTAAAGTCGCCGCGCACCGGAATAAAGTTGATAGCGGGCAGGGGCGTCGGCTGTAAAGAAGATAAGGTTTGGCGAATCTCTCCAAGATGCTGATGCGTAAATGCCTTGTATATGGATATATTGTTGTTTCGATAGCCAAACTGAGTGGTTTCGCTCAACCCCCGACCTGCGCCGGTGGCTCCGGTAAGGGCGTGAACGTGGACTTCATCCCGCAACAAATCGCGTTGCACCAAGGGGAGCAGGGCCAATTGGATGGCAGTGGCAAAGCAGCCGGGGTTGGCCACATTGTCGGCGCTGCGGATTGAATCGCAAAACGCTTCGGGGAGGCCATATACAAACTTTCTTTCTCCACATAAAAAATCAAGCCTAAAGTCGTTTCCCAAGTCAATCACTTTGGTTTGGGCGCCCACCTGTTGTTGCGCCAAAAAATCGGCCGACAATCCATGACCCAAACAAAGAAAGAGCAGGTCGGTTTGGGGGAGTTGGCTGCAAAAGCAAAGTTCCGTCTCTCCCAAAAGGTCGCGGTGTACCGATGCTACCGGCTTGCCTGCCTGAGAGTGGCTGTGCACCGCCCCTACTTCTGCATGAGGATGGTACAAAAGAATCCTCAGCAGTTCGCCGGCGGTATAGCCGGTTCCTCCCGCTATGGAACAACTTATTTTATTCATGATTCAACGAGTAGTAAATGTTCAGTTGGTTGCCCAAAATCCGCGTAAATCCCTGCACATCAGTGCCGGTAAAACCTTTATTCATCTCTCCGTACTCTCCGAGCTTGCTGTTCATCATGTCGTATGGAGAGGAGCAGGCCAATACTGCAAAGTGGCGCGGTTGAAGCTCCACCTGTACCGTGCCGCAAACCTTTTGTTGGGTATCCTCCAGAAACCCTTCTATGTTTCTCATCACGGGGTCTAAATACTGCGCCTCATGCAGCAACATGCCATACCAGTCGGACAGTTGTTTTTTCCAATATTGCTGCCACTTGGTCAATACGTGCTTCTCTAATAAATGGTGGGCCTTGATGAGGATGAGCGCGGCGGGGGCTTCAAATCCGACCCGCCCTTTGATGCCGATGATGGTATCGCCCACATGTATATCGCGCCCGACTCCGTAAGCGTGTCCTATACGATTGAGTTCGATAATCAACTCCACCGGACTCATGGCAGTACCGTTGAGCGCAATGGGTTCTCCTTTTTCAAAGGTGATGGAAATCGTCTCTTTTCCCTCTTTTTCCACCTGATGGGGCCACGC
>WRBG01000191.1 GCA_009784635.1 Bacteroidales bacterium
CAAGCTCTTGCACAACGATTCCATCCATCCTCATCCGCCTCAAAACGAGCGTGGTCAGGCCGTGAAAAAGATAGTAAACTTGGTCGAATCGTATAAAATTGAGGTCATTGCTGTAGGAAACGGTACCGCCGGACGGGAAACGGAGCAGTTTTTGAAAAAAATCGCCTTTCCGCATGAAATCAAAATATACGCCGTAAGCGAAGACGGAGCTTCTGTCTATTCGGCCTCGCCCATCGCCCGCGAAGAGTTTCCCGACTACGATGTTACGGTGCGCGGTGCGGTTTCCATAGGCCGCCGGCTCATGGACCCGTTGGCCGAATTGGTCAAAATCGAACCCAAGGCGATTGGCGTGGGACAATACCAGCACGATGTAGACCAGCGTCGTCTAAAAGAGAGCCTTGATATTACGGTGGAGTATTGCGTCAACCACGTGGGAGTAAACCTCAATACGGCCAGCAAACACCTGCTGACCTATATTTCGGGCTTGGGGCCTCAGTTGGCGCAGAATATTGTGGATTACCGCAGCGAACACGGCGCTTTTACCAACAGGGCCGAACTGAAAAAGGTAAAGAGGCTGGGAGAAAAGGCATTTGAGCAATGCGCCGGTTTTTTAAGGATACCGGACGCTGCCTATCCCTTAGACAACAGCGCCGTACACCCGGAGCGTTACGCTTTGGTCCAAAAAATGGCGTCTGACGTACAGGCATCCATAGCCGAGCTATTGGGCAGCGAAACCTTGCGCGGACAGTTGGTCCTTAGCCGTTACGTGTCGGACGAGGTAGGTATGCCCACCCTCAAAGACATTATGGAGGAGTTGGCCAAGCCCGGACGCGACCCGCGGGCAAGCATCAAGGTATTGGAATTTTCGGACGAAATATCTTCTATGGAAGATTTGCGCCCCGGCATGATATTACCCGGAATCGTTACCAACATTACCAACTTTGGGGCCTTTGTAGACATCGGCATCAAGCAGGACGGCTTGGTACACGTCTCGCAGGTGGTAGACAAGTATATCACCCATCCGGGCGAGGTACTTAAACTGCACCAGCACGTACAGGTCAAAGTGGTGGAGGTAGACGAGGCAAGAAAACGAATACAATTAACCATGAGGGGCGTATGATGGATATATTTGCTTTACTTTCTTTTGTCGGACTGGTGGTTGTTATCATCCTGCTGGTTCTGTTATTGACTAAGTTAGAAAAATCTATCAAGGAAGATTTTAAGATAAACCGCCAAGAGTCTGCCGCTCAATTCAAAGCCAACCGAGAGGAATTGCACCACAGCCTAACGGCCTCGTTTGGGAGCTTTAGCGAGTTGCACAGAGAAAAAATGGGGCAGATAGAAAAGGCGCAGGCCGATTTGGCGCAGCGCACAGAGACCAAGTTAGAGGGCATACGCGCCACCGTAGAGGAAAAGTTAGAAAAGACACTGAGCGAACGCCTTGGCCAAAGTTTTGAAACAGTAGGCAAACAGTTGCTCGAAGTGCAGCGGGGATTGGGAGAAATGCAATCTTTGGCCCAAGATGTGGGCGGCCTAAAAAAGGTATTGAGCAATGTAAAGATGCGGGGAGGCATTGGAGAGGTACAGTTGGCCATGTTGTTGGAGCAGGTGTTGGCCCCCGACCAGTATGCGGCCAACGTAAAAACCAAACATGCAAGCAACGATTTGGTAGAGTTTGCCATCAAACTTCCGGGCAGAGAGGCGGACGGGCCTCCCGTTTGGTTGCCGGTAGACGCCAAGTTCCCCAAGGACATATACGACCAGCTACAGTCGGCTTATGAGTTGGGCGAACCTGCGCAGATAGAGCAAGCCCAAAAAAACTTGGACAGCACCATCAAAAAAATGGCCAAGGACATCGGAGAAAAATACCTCGACCCACCTTTCACCACCGATTTTGGCATCCTCTTTCTTCCATTTGAAAGCATTTATGCAGAGGCCATTCGCCGTTCTTCCCTATTGGAGGAACTGCAAAGGAATTATAAAATACTCATCACAGGCCCTACCACCTTGGCGGCCATACTCAACAGTTTGCAAATGGGCTTCCGTACCTTGGCCATCCAAAAACGCAGCAGCGAGGTATGGCGGGTGCTGGCAGAGGTCAAAAGGGAGTTTGAAAATTTTGGCGGACTGATGCAAAAAGCGCAAAAAAACATCCAAACAGGGTTATACCAATTAGACGACGTGATAGGCGTTCGCACCCGTGCCATTCAACGGAAACTTAAAGGCATAGAAAACCCCGCCGGCGATGCTGCCGTCCCCTTCCTTCTTGCAGAAGGAGAGGAGGAGGAGTAAAGATTCTTTGCGCCTCATAGTCGCCGATGCCGACGCAGTCTGTTTCTCATCTTCTGTTAAAGACAAACTCCAGCCCTTGGCCCACATATTCCTTGAACATACGGTCGGAGGAGATGATGAGAATTTTGTCGGAAATTGCTTGGGCAATGATGATGTGGTCGTTGGGGTCTTTGTGTCCCGATACAACATCCAACGCCGCATATTGCAGCAAATGGTGTTTGTTCATGGGGACAATTTCGATTTCCGATTTGTCCATAGCATCAAATAAATCGTTTACTGATTTTATGTCGTTGTCTTTGATACCGCCGTTTTTGTATGCGTGGATTAACTCCCGCACGACCACAGAACTTACATAAAAACGGTTGGAGTAATCATCTAATATACGCTGAACTTCACGACTTATACTGTCGTCTTCCTGCATTAATACATAAATTAACACATTGGTGTCTAAATAAAATCTCACGCCTCGTCCCTCCTTTTTCTTGATTTGTTATCTGAGTACTGCCCGATTGAGGATTTGGCCCGGAGGAACGCCACGCCGCTGTCTATCCTCCCAGTACAACCGGATTTTTGATTTTTTTTCTTCGAGAACCACTTCGTTCTCCTCTTTTTCTGTCTGTTTTTTTGTCTTCTTCATGGTTTCTTTGATTAAAATTACGCAGCAAAGATAATACATTTCTCGCATAGCCGACCCATCAAGAAACGCGATTGAGGCACAACCGACGCCAAGCCGAGAACAGCGTCAAACTTGTTTGAACACTGTCGAGGCGCGAAGGAGGAAAAGGCCGCGCAGCGGCCTTAACTTGCTGAAAGTGTCCGATGGTCGCTGATGCCGACCTCGGTCTCTCGTTTGCTATAACGGACGCTCGCCGCCATTACCTTCCTTGCGCTTATGGTCGCCGATGCCGACCTCGGCTGCCGTTAAACGAGCCGACTACGCGGCTCTACTTGCGCTGCCTCAGTCCGGCATC
>WRBG01000192.1 GCA_009784635.1 Bacteroidales bacterium
AACTACTTGATTACTTCTCTCTCTCTCTCTCTCTCTCTCTCTCTCTCAATGAGTACACTACATACCACCCCCGCACGCAGCATCCTGCGCAGGCGCAACATGTAATGAGGAAGCATATACATCGTTTAATCGTATGGGCACAAAGATAAGGAAAAATTTGAGAAAACCAAGAAAAAGTCAGATGTTACGGTTTGGGCACAATATAGGGCCTCTTGAATTCAATGTTGGGCATACGGGTTACGTCCATTTCTTCAAACAGCAAGGCAGTAGGAGAGATGATGGTTGTTTGGATATGGCCAAAGTTGATTATCTGCTCTTTGTCCGAAGCGCCCAAAATACGCTTAAAAGGCCTAAGACTGGTGGCGTCCGATATGGTGGCTCCCCGCACCAATTCTTCGCGTCCGTCTTCGACATATACTTTGTAGAAGAAGTTGCCGCCGCCGCTCATTTCCCTCACTACATAAGCGTAATCCAAATCTTCTTCTTTGGCGGCCTCAATCAGTCTTTTTCGCAATTCGTCATAATTGTATGTTTGGTTACAGGTAATCAAAAGATTGCCGGCTGTAGTACGATAATTATTCGCCAAATAATCATAACGTACATGGCCGTTTGATTGCCTGATTCTTTGGGTGGGCCTTCTGCCGTTAAGCAGGTTGCGTAACACGCCGTTCTCTATGAGCATTAATTCTTTATCCGGAACAATGCCTTCTGCGTCTACCGGATAATAACCACTGAGTCGTTGTCCTTTATAAAACTCCTGTCCCGTAATGGATTGTATCGAAAGGTCTCTGGACATTACTTTCTTGTTGAGCATCAGTTCAAAGTCATTACCTCCAAGTTGTCCGGAAGAAGCCAGCTGTACGACTCCATCTACAACTACAAAACTTTGAGCTTGAGGTAATCGTACCAATTTGGGAGCGGCCGCCAACCTGTTGTTACTGACAAAAACTTGCACAAGAAGAGCATACAACGCCCTGCCTTCGAATAAAACCGGCCCGCTGTACGCATCGTCTACCACCGGCGCTTTTCCCAGCTTTAAGAGGTCCTCCATCAGTGTTTTACATCTATTTGTAAAGCTCGCAAGACTGGGCATTTGCTCAAAGGTGGCATACTCTTCAAAAATAGTTTGGCTAAGGTCCTGTCCGTCTTGGGCGCGTGTGTTGGCTGTACATGTCAATTGGTAAAACGTATAGGGCACCGCATATCGGCTCCCCTCTGTATTATAGGTATAAATCATGATGTTTCGTACATGCAGCGTTACATGGGAATTTAAAATTTCGGGATACTGTTTGGCTACTTCCGATGCTTTGCGCAGGTAATTTTCCCAATAGGCTTTGTCAAAATTAAGGGGGGCCGGCTGCATCACCATATTGATGGGCTTCACTTGCTCAAAGTCCGGAAGGTCTATTTCTTCTTGAGTTTGTGTTTGTTGTTGCAGTATGGCCATTTTTGATTGATACACTTCCACAGAACTCTTGTACATTCCATCCAAATCCCGCCATATGCTAATGGGAATCCCCGTTGTATTATCGGTAAGGCTTGTAGCTGACGGGAATAAATTTCTTGCGGGCACTTTTAGGTTGTTGCGGTGGTAATTTCCAACCAGCAACGTGGGTATGCCGCGCCTCTGATGCCCTTGGCTGTAGCTGCTGATGCTGCCTAAAGAGGCAGAGAGGCCGTAATCCTGTCTGTCGAGTACCGAATAACTGATGAAAAACGGCGACATCATGCCTTCCATTTTGAGTTCGGCTTTATTCCTGTCCACTTCTTTTTGGATGGCAGAAATAACAGCGTTTTCTGTTTGCGCTAAGGCGCCTAATCCCCAAAACAGGGCAACAGATAATATGATTGATTTTATTATTGTATTCATGGTAAAATAATTATAAATGTTAGGGGCGATTCAGTATGGGAGGTTGGCTTTGCGACCTTGCTTTCCTTTGCGTTTCCACCATTTTCACGTACAATGTGGGCGAAACGCATGAGGCAGGCACGCTGCCCGATTCCGCGCCGCAATATCCATTAAATACATCATATTCGGTTCCGCAGGCGGCAATTTGAGAAAATATGGCCAAGGGCGTACCCACCAAGTCTACCCCTCGAACCATTTCATCGGGACGGCCGTCCGTATAGATGCGGTATACTAAATAGGGCGTGACGTTAAAGGCATTGGGCATATAGCGTCCGGTAGTCGTGAAACCTCCGGACACTTGGTCCATCAGATAACCGTATTCCTTGCCTTCTGCTTTCAACTGCTCTACCATCATGGCGCGCAACTCTTTTTCTGATTTGGGATTGCTGCTTTGGATGATGGTATTTGACTGGCGGGAAAAGGTATTCAGCTGAATCATTCCCCGTCCGTGTCCGTTTGAGTTTGGAAAACCTTCGATGGGGGTGCGATTCATCAGAAACGAGGTGAGTTTTCCATTTTTTACCACCTCGACCCGTTGTCCTCTTACTCCTTCGTCATCAAATACATAATGGCCGTTCATAGAAAAGCCGTGCGCCTGTTTTATTTGCGGTTCAAAAATCACCGACATGTCTTCGGGCAAAATCAATTCGCCCAATTTTTTCTTAAAGGTTTGGGCGTCTGTTTCGCTTTTGAGGCGGGCGCCTTCTATGCGGTGTCCAAAAATTTCATGAAAAAAGACGCTGGCTGCCTGTCCCGTCATGAGCATGGGGCCGGAATAGGATTCGGCCACCGGCGCAACGCGCAATTTCGATATGGTTTCGCTGACCCACTTGGCGTCTGCAATGACTTGCTCATCAGAGGGCAAATCTTTGAGTTCGTATGCAAAGTAGCTTTTATACAAGGGCAAATCCATCCCGTCTTCTGCTTTAGCGGCGGCAGACATAGACAGGCGGTAACAAAGGCGGTTTTCAAATATTTCGGCCCCGTCCGTGTCAACAAAATATTTGTGCGTCAATTCTATTCCAAAGGAAAACGACGAAGTGATAATGTCTTTGTTTTCATTAAATACGGCGCTGTATTTTTTTAGCTTTTCTTCCCACTGTTTGGGGTCGAATTTGGCATCGGAAAAAGCGATGGGCCTTTCTACGTAGCGTTCGGGCTTCTCGATGCTAAAATCGTGCGACTGGTCTTCTGAGCTGACCTTTACGGCTACATTGGCCCGCACTTTCTCGTAGCGTTTTGTTGCTTCTACATACATGGCGTCTGTTTTTTGCCACAATGTTATTTTCCAC
>WRBG01000193.1 GCA_009784635.1 Bacteroidales bacterium
ACGTAAATACGCCTACAAGTTGCCATGTGCCCAAAACGGCCGAAGGGTCTTCTTCATGATAGTGTTTAGTGGCAGCTATCCTATGCTCCGGCCGATCTTGCTCTTGCCCTTGAGGCTCCTTGCTGCAAGATACGCAGCATGCAATCATTATCAAAATAATCGGAATCTTTCTCATGATACTTATGCGTTTAGAATTGAACACAGCAAACCTAAACATTTTTTCTCAATCCACCAAATTTCTTCTAATTACACTACAAAAGATGACGGGGAGAGCTTTAGGTGAATTTGGACGTTGCTTGCTCCCGACAAAAAAAGGGCAACCCCAAAGGCCGCCCTTAGCACGTAGTACAGTTTCTATAATGACTGTTAGGCAGGAGTTATTGCTCCTGTGGGGCAAGAGTCAACGCAGGTGCCGCAATCGGTACACTGCTCGGGGTCAATCGTATAAATGTCCCCTACAACAATCGCCTCTACCGGACATTCGTCCATGCAAGACCCGCATGCAACGCAGTCTTCAGAAATTTTGTGAGCCATGATGTAATGTTTAAGTATTTATTTTCCCTGCAAATGTACTATCTTTGACGAGATTTTAAAACATTTTTTGCACATGAGTCGGAAATTATTGCACATCTTATTGATTTTCTGCCTATATACTCCAAGGCTTTGGGGACAGGAACCGCCTCCTTCCGCTTTGGTTTTTAACAAACTGGTTCACGACTTTGGAGATATACTCATTTCCGAAGGGAAAAAGACCTGTAGCTTTAGTTATACCAACAGAGGCAATCGGCCCATTGTCATCCAAAATATCCTTGCGCCCTGCGGCTGTACGGAGCCTAAGTGGGACAGGGCCCCTATTATGCCCGGACAAAGCGGCCAAATATCCGTTACTTTTTTAAACGACCAAGGCCCCTACCCCTTTGAAAAAACGCTTAGCGTATATTCTACGGCTTCGGACATGCCTATTGTACTCAGAATACGGGGAATCGCACACGAAAAACAGAAAAGCCTGTCGGAACTTTTTCCCACAGCCTATGGCTCTTTTCGTTTGAGAACCTCCCAATATCATTTGGGTCAGATAGCTCAAGGAGAAACCAAAACCGATTCGGCCCAAGTGGTGAATAGCGGGAGGACTCCTGTCGAAATCAGTTTTAACCAAATTAGTCGGGGGTTAATCATCAGCGTGTTTCCCAAAAGACTCAATCCGGGGGAAAAAGGGTACATTCGCTATGCGGTAGATACCCGTGTACACACCGATTGGGGCCAAGTCAATTATACCGCCCAACCCTTAATCAACGGAAGGCCGGAAGGAACCGCCCCCATAGAAGTTACAGCAGACATCAGGCATAATTTTAGAAACTATACGAGGGAGCAATTGGCCGAGGCCCCTATCTTGCTGGCCGAACAAACTTGGGTTTCTTTCGATAATGTCAAAAAGGGGAGTAAGGTCGAGAAAAGTTTTACGATTTCTAACCGAGGACGCAGTCCGCTGATTATACATAAAGCTGTTCCCCAGACCGGCGTAACAGCAAAGGCCCCTGCTTCCATCGCCCCGGGGAAAAGCGAAACCATCCTGCTTAGCGTTGATACTTCGGGCATGCAGGGAGAAGTCGTTAAGGGCATCACCCTTATCACCAATGTGCCCTCCCGCCCCGTCCTAACCCTAAGTGTTACCGGCACCGTTGTACCTTAATCTTTAGCCCATGCCGGACAGCGCGCTTTTTGTACAGCAGGGAGTCGACCAGCCTCCTGTAGTCAACCCAAAGGCTTCCTCTTTCTACAAAAGGAATCAAGCTCCGGTGCATGCCGCCCAAACCTATATAGACGGGATTCGTTCCGGCAACCTTTCTTTGTTGTCCCAAGCCATTACCCTCATCGAAAGCACCAGAGCCGACCACCAGCGCATAGCCCGTAAGGTGTTGGAAGCCTGCCTGCCCTTGTCGGGAAATTCCATCCGCGTGGGCATCACCGGAGTGCCGGGCTCGGGGAAAAGCACTTTTATTGAAGCCTTTGGCTCTTACTTGACCAAAGAGGGCCACCGGTTGGCCGTCTTGGCCATAGACCCCAGCAGCGAACGGAGTAAAGGCAGTATTTTGGGAGACAAAACCCGCATGGAGACGCTATCGGGAGACCCCCACGCCTTTATTCGTCCCAGTCCCAATTCGGGTTCTTTGGGCGGAGTAGCCAGAAAAACACGGGAAAGCGTGATTTTATGCGAAGCAGCCGGCTACGACGTGGTGTTCATCGAGACCGTGGGCGTGGGGCAATCAGAGATTGCCGTTCACTCCATGACCGACTTTTTCCTGCTGTTGATGTTGTCCGGAGCCGGTGACGAATTGCAGGGCATCAAGCGAGGCATTATGGAAATGGCCGACTTGATTGTAATTACCAAAGCGGACGGCAGCAATGTGGAGAAGGCCTCCTTGGCGCAGGCGCTGTATCAAAATGCCTTGCATCTCTTTCCTCCCTCGGCATCGGGGTGGACGCCCCAAGCGCTCACGGCATCGGCCATAGAACACCGAGGATTAGAAGAGGTCCTCCAAAAAATACGGGATTACTTTAGTCTGACTAAGGCTAATGGCTACATGCAGCACAAACGGCGGGAGCAGGCGCGTTATTGGATGCAACAAACCATAGACGAAACCCTTAGGGACCGCTTTTTTAAACATCCCGATATGGAAAGACTGCTTCCTGCTTACGAACAAAAAGTATTGGAAGGAAAGCTCGACTCTTTTGCCGCCGCATCCGCCCTTATCCAACAATTTGACGCTTCTTAAAACGAATAAATATGTATAACTACAAAATATTAACACTAAACATTTAAAATTTATGAAGAAATCGTTTTTAACTTTTGTCGTTTGCGCCATTGTCGGCGCATCGGCGGCGGCGCAACAACCTACCTTCCTCAAAAGGGACAACGTGGTGAGCCTTGGCGTTGGTCTCGGCGATAATTTTTACGGCTGGTATTTCGGCGGCGGCGTTAGTAAGTTGCCTTTTCTGTCTGTTTCATTTGAGCATTGTATTATAGACAATCTCTTTGACGAAAAAAGTTCCATTGGAATAGGCGGACTCATCGGCTATACCCAAGCAAAAGTTGTCGACTACCGGAAGTTTAGCTATACTGTAATCGGCCCAAGAGGAACCTTTCATTATGCATTTGTAGACAATTTAGATACCTATGCGGGC
>WRBG01000194.1 GCA_009784635.1 Bacteroidales bacterium
CTCACAGAGGGCTTCGTCCATGGTCTTGTCGGCCTGAATAATCTCTCCGGGCCACTTATTAATGACTACTATATGGTTGTCTTCATATAAGATGCGTTTGCTGACGGGAGGAGGATTCATGGCCAATAAGACGTTTATTGTGGGTAAATTATTTATCTTGATAATGCCCCAAATACTGATAGAATACTATTATTTCCGACTCTTCCGGCATATTGTAATTTGCTCCGGATTCTATGCCGTAAACGATGCGGTCTTTTTTGGTAAGTTCACGCGACCAAATTTCTTTTTCCGAATATCTTAGCTGTTCGGGATTACCCGCTGTATTCAGACTTCTCGGATTGTCTAAAACATCTTTTACAAAAAAATCAAGTTTGTTCTGTACCGACTTAGGATAAGATTTGAAAATTTGTTTCTTATCTTTCAGCGCTTCTCGCATCTCTACGTATTTCATACATTCCAAAAATTGTTGACGTCCCCTTCTGCCCAATCGCCATTTTTTGCTTGCGCAAAACTTCTTTTCATCTTAGCCGTCCATGGAATTTCTTTGTCCAATTTAATTCCTTTTTCTTCCAAAAGAGGGATTAAGTCGGTATGTTTCCGCAAATCAATGGTTACATATTTAGGAACTCCACTTGAAGTTCGTTCTATTTTTATACCCGCAACTGCCATAACATCTTTTTTTAAATTTACCACACAAAAGTACGACTTTTTCCAAAACAAACAACCGCCACACGATACTGCCAGCTTGTCAGTTTTTAGGCTTTGGCACAATGGTTGAATATGCTTAGGTTAGAAAACAATTAAAAAACAGATACAGAAATGGGAAAAATTATTGGTATTGACTTAGGAACTACCAACTCATGCGTTTCGGTGATGGAAGGTAACGAGCCGGTAGTTATTATCAACAGCGAAGGCAAGCGCACCACTCCATCGGTGGTCGCATTTGCAGATAATGGAGAACGGAAGATTGGCGACCCTGCTAAGCGTCAGGCCATCACCAATCCGCAAAAAACAATCTACTCCATCAAACGATTTATGGGCGAACCTTACGACCGTATGAATAAGGAGATTAACAGGGTGTCTTATAAAGTGGAACGGGGCGACAACAACACCCCCCGCTTTCGCATAGACGACCGCCTGTATACACCGCAGGAAATTTCGGCCATGACCTTACAAAAGATGAAAAAGACTGCCGAAGATTTTCTGGGACAGGAAGTAACCGAGGCGGTGATTACCGTTCCCGCCTACTTTAGCGACTCTCAACGTCAAGCGACCAAAGAGGCAGGGGAGATTGCGGGCCTAAAGGTACGCCGGATTATCAACGAGCCTACCGCCGCCGCCTTGGCCTACGGTTTGGATAAAATGCACAAAGACATTAAGGTGGCTGTATTCGACTTGGGCGGAGGTACTTTTGACATCTCCATCATGGAGCTGGGAGACGGCGTTTTTGAAGTGAAATCGACCAACGGCGACACCCACTTGGGCGGAGACGACTTTGACCAAGTGATTATTGACTGGTTGGCAGAAGAATTTAAGAGCGAAAACAGCGGACTCGACCTGCGCAAAGACCCCATGGCTTTGCAGCGCCTCAAGGAAGCTGCCGAAAAGGCAAAAATCGAACTTTCGAGCCAGACTCAGACCGAAATCAACCTGCCCTACATTATGCCGGTGGACGGCGTTCCCAAGCACTTGGTAAAGAGCCTTACCCGCGCTAAATTTGAGCAATTGGCAGACTCGCTGATTCAAGCCACCGTTGAGCCCTGCCGCAAAGCCTTAAAGGATGCCGGAATGAATGCTTCCGATATTGATGAAGTGATTTTGGTAGGAGGCTCGACCCGGATTCCCGCCATTCAGTCCATTGTGGAAAAATTCTTTGGCAAAGCCCCCAGCAAGGGCGTTAATCCCGATGAAGTGGTGGCCGTAGGCGCTGCCATTCAAGGAGGCGTGTTGGCCGGAGATGTAAAAGATGTGTTGTTGCTCGACGTAACCCCTCTGTCTTTGGGTATAGAAACCTTAGGCAACGTAATGACCAAGCTGATTGATGCCAACACCACCATTCCTACCCGCAAAAGCGAAACCTTTAGCACCGCCAGCGACAACCAGCCATCGGTGGAAATCCATGTGTTACAGGGCGAGCGCTCCATGGCCCGCGACAACAAAACCATCGGTCGGTTCCATTTGGACGGCATTGCCCCCGCCCCCCGTGGCGTCCCTCAAATCGAAGTTACCTTTGATATTGACGCCAATGGTATATTGAATGTATCGGCCAAAGACAAAGGCACCGGCAAAGAGCAAAAAATCAGAATCGAAGCTTCTTCGGGACTGAGCGATTCCGAGATTAAGCGCATGCGCGACGAGGCCAAAGCCAACGAAGAAGCCGACAAGAAAGAGCGGGAGCGCGTAGACAAAGTCAACGCCGCCGACAGCATGGTGTTCCAAACCGAAAAGCAGCTAAAAGAGTTTGGCGACAAAATCCCCGCTGACAAAAAGGGGGCGATTGAGACGGCATTGGAGACCTTAAAAGAGGCGCATAAATCTCAAGACCTTACTGCCATAGAGAAAGCCATGGAAGGCATGAATACTGCATGGCACGCCGCTTCCGAGGAGATGTACAAGGCGCAGCAGGCGCAGGGTCAGCCCGGCACAGCCAATCCCTTTGACCATTTTCCGGGTGGAGACCCCTTTGCCAATGCTGCCAATACCGGCAATGCTTCTGCGCCTAACAATCAAGGCAATGATGTGAAGGATGTAGACTTTGAGGAAGTGAAGTAAATCGCGATTAGTAACGATAACCAACAATTGAAAAATCGCAGTAAATCAAACGATTACTGCGGTTTTTCTTTTTTATCACTGCTTTTTCCTGTCATGTTGTCTTCTCTAAAACACAATTTTTGCAATTTATTGTATTCTGAAAAGGACAAAGTGGCATTATAATCCATGAAAAACGGCAGTGTAGCTCAGCAATTGAATGGGTCATGGAACGCTACCAAATTACCACGCACAAAGAGAGCGACATTGTAAACAATCCCAATGATTGGGCAAGAGAAGCAGGTAATCCGCGCAATGCCCGAACATCAAAACATAGAGTACAAAGACGAATTGAAAATCGGCGCAAG
>WRBG01000195.1 GCA_009784635.1 Bacteroidales bacterium
TCCGCAAGATATTTTACCATGAAATTTGTTTTAGCACAATAATTAAAAAATCTCTTGACATGAAAAACATAACATGTTAAAGTTAATTACATATTCAATTAAATTTAAGAAAGGGGAGTGACCTATGGTTACTACCGAGAAGCCAACCATGTCGGTAACGGAGGCCGCCCACCTACTGGGTATCAGTGCGCCCACTATGTACGCCATCACCGACAGGGAGGACTTTACCGCCCTCATCCGTGTGGGGCGCAGGAAACTGGTGCTGCGCGCTAAGTTGTTAGAGTGGCTGGAGACACAGGCGCACCAACCAAACAAGCCTAATGAATAATAAGGAGACGAGGCCATGACCCTATCAGAATTTTTGACCAAACTGGAGAAGGTCGAAAAAAGCAACGGCGCGTATAAAGCCCGTTGCCCTGCCCACACCGACAAAAAGCCCAGCCTGTCCATTACCCAAGACGGCGACAAAATATTGTTGCACTGTCACGCCGGATGCGACACCGATACAGTCCTTGGGGCAATGGGACTTACGTTAAGGGACTTATTTCAGGAGGGTAGTTGTGACACACCCTACCGCCCAAGCCCACCAACCGTAAATGAACGTAAAATCGTCACCGTTTACGATTATAAAGACTTGGAGGGTAACGTGATACACCAGACGGTGCGATATGAGCCGAAAGATTTTAGACAACGGCGACCCGACGGCACCGCATCAGGCGGGTACGCATGGAATCTGAAAGGCATTACGCCGATTCTCTACAACCTATCCGCTGTAGTGCAAGCCATAAAAGAAAAGCAGCCCGTTTTCATCGTAGAGGGAGAAAAGGACTGCGATACTTTGGGAAGTCTGGGTTATGTCGCCACCACATGTCCGTTAGGTGCGGGTAAGTGGAAGGACGAATACTCAGACATCCTACAAAACGCTTATGTATTCATTATACCCGATAACGACCCGTCGGGGAAGAATCACAGCGAAATTGTTGCGAAATCTTTGTCGGGCAAAGCGTCGGTTATAAAGTTAGTTGATATATCGGGTGCCGTACCCGATAAAGGCGATATTAGCGACTTTATCGCTAATGGCGGCGACTTTGTAACACTCTTTGAAAACGCCAAGGACTACAACTCGGACACCAATATCAACCAAGACTCCCACCCCGGCGGTCGATTGGTCTGTATGGCGGATATAGTGGAACGTGAAATTGAGTGGTTATGGTATCCCTATATCGCCTATCGCAAAATCACGATTTTACGTGGCGACCCCGGCAACGGTAAAACCACCGTATCACTTGAAGTCGCGTCCATCAAATCAAATGGCCGGGCGTTCCCCAGCAAGGCGGGCGACCTCACACCGACCACACCGGGCAATGTCCTGTTCCTCACCGCCGAGGACGACTTGGAAGATACCATCAAACCCCGGCTACGCAAAGCCCGAGCCAACATGGACAGGATATACTCGTTCACGGACTATATCACCTTCGCAGACCCACGGTTCGAGGGTATTGTGAAAGAAACATTTCCACACCTCGTAATAATCGACCCACTGCAAGCCTTTTTAGGTGATGGGGTAGATATGCACCGGGCCAACGAAATACGCCCCATATTCAGCTTCATAAGGCAGTTGGCGGAGAAGTATGGTTTTGCCCTAATCATATTGGAACACATGAACAAAAATGCCGGGGGCAAGGCCATTTACAGGGGTTTGGGCAGTATGGACATCACAGGCGCGGCGCGTTCCATACTGATGTTTGGCAGCGACCCCAAAAACGAAGATAACAAAGGATTCATACATGCCAAGTCCAACCTTGACCGCAAGGGCGAGATTATGGGCTTCTCCATTACGAATGACGGTCTTGTGTGGAATCCAAGCACCACCTTAACGGCGAATATGATTATGGGTACAAGTGCCGCATCGGGCAAAATCGGCAGACCCTCACATGAGGTTGACGAGGCCGTTAGCTTCTTAAAGGATGAATTAACGGGTAATTTCGTAACGGCCAAAGAAATATTTGCAAGAGCCAAAGCGGCCGGAATTAGCGAAAAAACCCTCAACAGAGCCAAAGAGGTAGCCGGGGTGGATTCCATCCGTAAAGATGGTAAATGGCATTGGGTCTTGGAATAATCCCGCCCAATTCCCAAGATGGCCATAAGTCCCCTATAGAGTGAGTTATGGCCATCTTACTAAAAACCCTTATTTCATGGGGTTTCTGAACCGGGTGGAAAAAGTAGTTTTGACCATCTTAGAATTTTGGCAATCTCAGAATAGGAGAGATACCGATGGTAGCAGTATTGGATAGCAAAGCGAATGTTGACCCAACGCATACCGTTGAGCGTAACGTAAAGGTCAATGGAACATACATTGTTTTGAAATTTCTATCTAATGGTAATGGGGAGGCTCTTGATATTGCAAAAAAAGTGCTAATCTCCACATTACATCAAGATGCCGGAAGGACGGAGGGTACGAGAACGGAAGGTGAAATATGTTGAGAATAGGCACTAAAAATGGTATTATGGTGATGAGGACGCGCTTGCGCCCTCATCACCACTGCACCTTGAAAATTGAAAAGTTAGTTGAATCCATAATCACCCATCTATCATATTAAAAGGAGACGGATGGTTATGGAGAATAAAAAACGTGTTTACTGCCTGTACCGTGTTTCAAGAGTAGTACAGGTTGACCAAGAAAATGATGACATACCCCTGCAAAAGCAAGCCTGTCGGGATTTTGCCGAAAGGCAAGGTTGGGAAGTTGTCAGGGAATTTTACGAAAGAGGCGTATCCGGGTTCAAAGTATCCAGTACAAAACGGGACGCAATCCTCGAAATCCAGCGTGAGGCCGCATTGGGCAGTTTTGACGTACTGCTTGTATTTATGTTTGACCGATTGGGCCGCCGAGATGATGAGACACCCTTTGTAGTTGAGTGGTTTATCCGCAACAATGTAGAGGTGTGGAGCGTCAACGAAGGTGAACAGCGTCTTGACAATCATGTAGATAAGTTGTTGAACTATATCCGCTATTGGCAAGCGTCCGGGGAGAGTATTAAATCCTCTGTCAGAATTAAAACCCGCATCGCGCAAATCGCCGGGGAGGGGTATTACACAGGAGGTAAA
>WRBG01000196.1 GCA_009784635.1 Bacteroidales bacterium
AATTCTTTCAATTTGCCGCTGAGCCTGTTTTGGGCATATGCTTCTTTTAGTTCGAGTAAATCCAATTCAAAAATAAAATCATTCTCTGAACCGCACATCCCTTGTGTAGGGCTAATTGTGAATTCTTTGCCTTTATAGTTAGGCAAAAGGAGTTTCTGTCGGAATATTTCTCCGGTCTTTTTGTTTCGCATATAGTATTTGGTCGGAAAGTTGCCGGGGAAAATATCTCCTTGACGTACCGTATAAATTTCTATGAATTGGAAACCTCCCAAATCTACGTAACAGTTTAAATAAGTCATAGGATTTGTAGCATCGGTTAAAGGGATTTTGTGCAAAACCGGGGTTAAAGTTCTATCCTTGCCATACAAAAAAACTGTGTCGTTTTCCGGATTGCATAAAAGAATTCCTTCTGTGCATCTCACCTGTCTGGTTGTGGAGCTTGATAACGGCCATCCTTCATGATATATTCCTAAGAAGATGGGTTTTACCGGTAATTCAACATAGTCCAACACTGTTCCATCTTCCTTGGAAATAAGGTAAAAAGGAGAAATCAAGTTGCTTGCAGGGAGGTCTTTATAATCCCTTCCGCCACGCATGTGTTCCAAGTAGGTATCATAAAAAAGGAACGATGTATCATCAAAAGAGTCAAAGGCGCCTACCCTTGTTCCTTGAGGCAGGCTAATTTCCCTTTTAAATTTTCCCTCAGAAGAATAGACCAAAATACTGGCGCCACCAAACGGGGCAACATAGACATCATCCGCATCTTCTTCATAAAAAACTGTTAACAGGGAACGATATTCTCCGGCCCCGTTCCCTTTACGGTTAAAGCGTGACTTTGGTGTTCCATCCCTGTTGAAAAAGAGGATGTTTCCGGACCAAAAATCAGTAATGACTATCGTATTGGCGGTTAGGGTGCTAATAAAACCACGGTATAGATAATCCTCATCGTCTGCATGTAGGTGCAGGTAGTTGACATCGGCAATATCGGTTAACAATACCGCCTTTACGGGATAGTTCTTTCTAAGGTCAATGTAAGGCAGGTTGCCGTCTGCTTGACGGCAGGAAAAACAAAGTATGGTAATGACTATTATCGCTATGCTATTCCATATGGAAGTGGTTTTCATAAAAAATTATACTATTTCTGATACTAATTTACAAAAAAAGCAAAGCGTTTGAATTAGATTGCTACAAACGCTTTGCCAAAAGATGATTAAGCCATAAATTCACACAAACCACCTCCATACTGTCTTTCACAATCTTCATTTGATTTGCACCAGCCTTGTTTGCCAGCAGACGTGAGGCAATGTCCCCAAGCACCGCCATCGTCATCACTATCACAATCATCACAATCTCGATTTCCGGCTACAATGCTTTTCAGTTCTCTGTCAGATAGCTTCATTGACAAGCTTTTCAAGTTAATTTTTTTTAATGTTTCCATAAACAAATAGTTTTAATAGTTAATAATTTGTGTTTGGTAAAAATTCCGCCTCCTTTCAAGCGGGTTGGTTAAACAATAGGGTTAATTGCGACATTAAAGTCGGTAACGATTTGCATGGCAGAGCCGCAGTTCGTGGCGCCATGCTATGAACATTATTCCTTAAATGTTCCAATATAAAGCGTGGGATTTGGCGTTGTTCTTAAATCTGGCGAATAATCATTGTTTTCTCTATGGTAGTAAAACAGATTTGTGTTAGGTATGGGAGTTATTATAACATCATTGTTGCCATAAAAATCGTCTATAAACCCGTTTGTCGCATTGCGTCCTTTCATGCTGCGCAAATTTAAATAATATTGCGAGTATACCGTTCGCGATTTCCCAGCATTAGGGTCATAAACCGAAGTAGCGTATGTAATAATTCCATAGTTGTCTGTCATCAAAATGCGGACTACGCGACCTTTACCTTTGACTTGTGCAGTGAAATAGGGCGTTGGTTTTTGGTTTTCAAATCTATGCAAGGTGTCTACGCCGCTACTTGTACCGGCAGCTCTAGCCGGGGCATCCGGATAATAAAAATAGACGCTTTGGTTGCTTTGAGACAGGAAGGGCGAGAAGAAATGTAATCCGGTAAAACTGGTATGGAAAACAGAATCAATCAAGTTCCAATCAGTGGTATTATGAGTGGTTAAGTACACAGTGGCTTCTCGGGATTGGTCTAAATAGACGTTGTTGTGTGTACAGTACAATTGCTTGTTAAGGACAAGCATAGACTCCGGCATTCTGCCCAATTGTATGCTTTGTACAAATGCCCCGTTATCATCAAATACCATGACGCCCCCTTGTGTACTCAATAGCAGTCTCTGATGCTCCCTGTCCACGACTATTTGGTGCGAGGCTGTATATTCTCCCGGGCCTCTTCCAATCCGTCCTACCTGCCTTACAAACCGTCCCTTGGCATCGAACATCAATACCTCTGAGTATACATGATGACGTATAAAATAATGATTGTTAAGGGTTTCAACATGGCGGATTTGATGGATTAGTGATTTGTCGGTTACCTCCAATTCAATCTCATCAACCTTTTCTGCAATTTCGGACAAATACGCTTGGGTATCGCTCGAAGCGTCTATCAAAATAGACAACATTCCGGAATCTTTCCTTTGGCAGCCCAAGCATATTACGGCTGCTGCAACTATAAAATATAGATTTTTCATGACATAATCGGGTAAAAAGGGAGAAGCCGACCCAAGCCCAAGGGTCATTCGACCGGCTCCTCCCAAGGACAAATTTATGGCCTGTGGGCTATTTTTCCAAATCTAAGGACGACAAGAAGCAGCTCCTGATGAGCAACTATATTCCGCGTAGAACACGAAATCTGACCCATCATAGCCACACCACACTTCTTCATCAGAAGGTTGGTCGGAATCCATGGCGACTACTTAAACTCCGCTATCACATACACATTATTGTCGTCTGCCTTTAGGGTAGCCACTAATTCTTTCAATTTGCCGCTGAGCCTGTTTTGGGCATATGCTTCTTTTAGTTCGAGTAAATCCAATTCAAAAATAAAATCATTCTCTGAACCGCACATCCCTTGTGTAGGGCTAATTGTGAAT
>WRBG01000197.1 GCA_009784635.1 Bacteroidales bacterium
CCAATACAACCAACACGGCCAATACTACCACTACGACCAGACCTCAAGTCATCAGCAACACGACAAATACGGTAAATACGCAGAATCCCAATACCCAGCTGTACCGCCGCACGACCAACAGCAACACCACCACAAACAGCGCCACCAATAACAGCACCACACGTGTGCAAACAAATAATTCCGGCAATACTACCCAGCAGTACAGCCGTCCGGAATCTGCTACCCGCCAGTTTTACAACTCCGGCAGCAGCCGGCCTTCCCAGCCTGTGGTAAACAACAGCGGCAATAATACTTCTTCGGGAACAAGGCAGAATACCGGCGTCAGTACCAATTCGGGAAGTTCTGCCCGCTCAAATGTCGGAAATACCCAAAGTTATTCGCCTCCGGCCAGAACCGGTTCTTCTGCCGGCTCTACCGGCTCATCCGGCTCTTCTTCTTCCGGCAGCAGCAGTTCATCTTCGTCCTCATCTTCCTCTTCTTCTTCGGGCTCCTCTACCAGACGTCCTTAAATTATGTGAATCATGACTAGAAAATTATTTATTACAGGACTGACTGTCCTGTTTTCTTTGGGTATGCAGGCGCAAACGGCATACGACGCCTTACGCTTTTCGCAAATCTTTTATACGGGAACCGCCCGTTCCGCCGCCATGGGTAATGCCATGACCGCTTTAGGCGGGGACTTTGGGTCTCTGAGTATCAATCCTGCGGGTTCTGCCGTATATCCCTATACCGAGCTAATCTTTACTCCGGCCCTTCATGCAACGGCCAACAATTCGGATTACCTTGCCTCCGGCTCCAGTGAATCCCGCCTTAGGCCCGGAATTACCAATGTGGGCTATGTTACCTCGGTACGCGCAGCCGGCTTTGGACTGAGCTTTGCCGTAGGCTATAATGGATTAAATCAATATACCGACAGGTTTTCGGCTACAGGTGTCACCAACCAGTCCAGCTGGTTGGCCAGTTTGGCATACGAAACAGACGGCATCTTTGCCCAAAATATGGATTGGAACGACCAGCAAAATCCTTTTCGCAACGGTTCAGCGCCTTGGCGGTCTGTGTTGGCTTGGAATACCTCTTTGTTAGACACCCTTGTGGGCACCGGAGGCATGCTGTACAAAGCAGCCACCGAAGCCGAATCCGGCTACGATATATTTATTCCCGGAAATCTGCGCCAAAACTTTTACCGCAATGTCAACGGAAATGTGGGGGAATATCTGATAAACATGGGGGTCAATATAGGAAACACGCTCTTTATGGGCGCGAATCTTGGCCTGCAAAGCATTTGGTATGACTACAGGGAAACATATTCGGAAACGGCGGAACGTCCTAATGACTTTGCTCAAACGGCATTTCAAGGTTTTACCCACCACTACCGCCAAACCACCAGCGGGGTAGGCGTAAACCTTAAATTCGGGGTAATTTTTCTGCCTGTGGACAATCTGAGGTTAGGCGCCGGTATTTCTACCCCCACTTGGATGCGCCTGCACGACGAATGGCAAGAAAGCATGGATGCCCATTTCTCGGACGGCTACAATCCTCCGGAAATAAAATCCCCTTTGGGTGAATACGATTACAGAATCAATACTCCTTTCCGCTGGAATGTGGGTTTGGCCTATACCTTTGGAGTCTACGGGGCTTTGAGCGTGGATTACGAACAGACAGCCTACGACAAAACCAAGATGCTCCCTTGGGAAAGACATGCCCACCAAAACCCATTCAGCGAGGAGAATACCACCATCAGACAAGGGTTCCAAAAAGCCGGCAACCTTAGGGCGGGACTGGAGCTAAATCCAAACGAAATGTTTTCCCTCCGCGGCGGCTATGCTTGGTATCAAAATCCCGAAAAACACCATGGCTCGGACACCCATATCGGCTCTTTGGGTATTGGACTACGCGCAGGCACTTTCTTTAGCGACTTGACTTTTATGCAACGATTTGCCCAAACGGAAAACTTTTCGCTTTACGGCAACGTATACGACGGGAATCAACTGATTTATCAGGCGCCTGTGGGCAGTCAAACCTCCTCTAACTGGAAACTGTTGCTGAGTTTGGGACTAAGGTTCTAACCTTCCGTGGTTAAACAGTAAGTCTAAAATACTTAAATCGGGAACAAAGCCGAATTTATGGGCGAATACTTGAAAGTAAGCTTCGGGGTGTAGCCATTCCGGAACCGGAACAGGTTCTTTCTTGGGATGTATCAGATGGCGATAATCCCAAGGTTGGTTGGCAACGGGCTCAAAGGCAGCGGAAAGTTCCCAAGGGAGCGAAAGTTCCAGCAGCTTGAGGGCTATCTCCCAGCTCCGCAGGTTCAAATCAAATAAAAAAACGGTTTCCTTCTTGTACAGGGCGTACACATCCCCGTAAAATTCTTCAAAATAGGCCGATGAGCGATAGGCCGCCTCCATAGCCCGCAGGTGTTTTTGCCTCCAAGGCATGGAATTGTCTATGCGTATTTCCTTGATGGGAACATGATGGGGTCGAAGCACCGGCACCGTTAAAGCCAAGGGGCCGTTGGCCGATAAAATCAAGCAACGGTTGCGATAACTCTGTTTTTGATAATGTTCGTGCTGCTCAATCTGCACGAGCGGAGCTTGAACGGCCAGCCGGTAATACGACACCGGGGCCCAATACGCACCGGCAAACAAGGCCATTACTCGTCAATTTGCTCGCCCAAAGCTTTTGCCCTAATAATCCCGCGCTTGGAATTGCGGATAAAATGCAGGATGGTATCCCGCTCCGGACCGGGTGGAAAAGCCGCCTCTACTTTGTCGCAGGCTTCGGCCGTGTTAAGGCCGGATTGGTAAATAATCCGGTAAATCTCCCGAATCAAATCTATCTGCTCATTGGTAAATCCCCGACGGCGCAAACCAACCAAATTTAAACCTCCAAAAACCAAAGGCCGATGTCCGGCCAATACAAAAGGAGGCACGTCCTTGGAAATCATGGAGCCGCCGGACAGCATCACGTGCGTACCAATCCGGCAAAACTGATGGACGCCCGAATGGCCTCCAATGATGGCGTAA
>WRBG01000198.1 GCA_009784635.1 Bacteroidales bacterium
GCTATATCCAGAGGTTGTGCCATAATTATCTTCCCGCTAAAAAATCCTCGCGCATCTTTGCGTCAAATGTGGCTCTTCGCTGTTTTGGGTGGGTAAGGTTGGGATGCGGAAATACAGAACAGCGAAAAAAAGCCGCAATATATAAGATTTCCCCACATAAATCACGTAAACTAAGCCAAATGTGTCATCGCAAAAGGCACATATCCCCCAATTTTTTGCTGTTAAGTTTTTAACAAGTCTATTATTTGGGCTATTGTACGTGTTGCTAATCCAACTTACCCACTCTAAACGGCGACGAACCAAATTATTTTTAAATCACGTTAATCTGTTAAATCCAAGAATAGCCCTACGGGTTGCTTTATGTCACACAATGGAGGTGAGAAGGTATGGAATTCTTTGTCAATGTCTTTACCGGCGTTGCTATATCAATAATTGGCAACGCAATAGAAAGATACATACGGTATAAGGCAAAGAAAAAGAGCCGTAACCGGACAAGGAGAAGGCTCTAGTCCCATTCGGGGTAATCAACAATGTTGATTGCCCCGCTTTTTTTAATATACTTAGTACCTTAATCCCAAGAAGTATCAACAAAAAACAAGATAATTGATGGGATTAAGGTACAGGTTTCAGGATTCAGGATTCAGGATTCAGAAATCAGAATAAAGACAAAGGCAACGACATAAAAATCAAGCAGCAATCTTAGACAAATCGCGGACATTAGCCCCCATGAATTGATACAAAGCGGTAGTTAAAGCCCGGCCTTTAGCAGTCAAGATATATTTATGCTGTCTGGGCAGTTTCTTGATAATGCCATGTTCCCTAAGAATGCGTAAATGGCGACCAATACGCGCAGACAGTTTACGCCCCTCTAGCCCATTTGCCCAAGATGAATTGCCAAGAGCGGACTGAAGATGCTTATTCGTAATTGCATCGGCATTGTATTTGGGGTCTGCCACTGCTTGCAATAGAGGCAAATCCTTTCCGGTAACATCCAATCCACGAAATCTCTTATCGCCGGATGTAACTGCTTTTGTTACTTTGGACAATATTTCGCCGACTGTGACGTCTTCTTCCAAAGACGCAACCTGTTCGGTCAGATTTCTGATTCTGTCGCTACATACCTGTGTACGGACCACTATGTCGGCAATTCCTTTGCGCATAGGAAGAAACTTCTTTACATCGCTGCTGCCGCCACTGACGGTTCTGTGGACACGGAACCTAGCCGGGTTGTTCATTGTGAACTCAAAACGCAGCACATTTTGCTCGTTGTAAAACTTGAGGCTGTTTTTATTTACCCAGTGCCTTATACGAGCGCCATCATGCCAAAGATTTACGCGTGATATAAGCTCCGGGTTCGCCGCCCAATGCGGCTGACCATCTGCCCGTACAGGTTTGCCCATATAACGTAATACCCTGTCGCTTGTTCCCGAGATAAAGGCATGACGTAATAATTGACCCATGTGGTACTGTAAAACTTGCGGGTCATAGAAAATATAATCCTTAGCCCATTCACTCTGCCATAACGTCCATGTGTAATCTGTTCTTTCGCCAAGTAAGACGGGCATGGACGGAAATACATCCTTCGTAAAGCCAGACAGCATCTCTGCCCATCTTGTATCCAGCTGGTTATTTAAAAGCTCCTGTGCAAGCTCATAATTCTCTACGTCTAAAAATTTGTTGCCCGCTAAAACATATTTAGTTCCGGATTTATCAAGCTGCCGCTTTAACCACTCCCTGCCGTTAAGCGCAATCTGCACTTCATACGGTGCCCATGTCTGTAAGCGTATGCTCATAAATCCGTAATCCTCATGGTCATAGTAAAAATATAAATGCTTGCATTTTGACTTGTTTGATTCAATTTTCGGAAACCCTGCCTCTTTGTTATAAGTTGCCTTAAAAGTATTACATGTCTCTACACTCGACCAAGTGCCTATCAGCCCACTATCAATACCGCTCTTCTTTTGTAGCTCGTGCGCAACTGCTTCTTTTCGGATGTAGCTTGATGTAAGATATTGTATATCCATTCCGCAATTGATTTTGGTATATTCTTCGGCATCCCTGATTATTGCAAGTGTTTTATTTTGAGTCCAATCTTTGTAGTTTTTATTCAGTACACCTTGCTGAAACAAATACATCTGCATTCCTGCCGCATAACATATGGGTCTTAAAATACCTTTGAAAATAATTCTGTCGAACCCTTCGAGGACACCCTTGATTTTCCCATTGTATCTGTGTAATAATGTATCCATGCTTTGCCTCCTTTGTGTTTTCGAATACCGTTTGGTAGCGTTATTCTACTATACATTGAGGGGCATTGCATCATTCATTTTACATAGGCTAGGAGCTGCAGCTATGAGAGAACCTGCAAAAACATTTGAAGACCTATTGGTCTGGCAGAAAGCTCATTCGTTCGTCATTGCTGTCTATCACATAACCGCTACGTTCCCGAAACATGAGCTTTACGGTTTGACATCCCAATTCAGGCGTGCGGCCGTATCTATAGCAGCAAACATCGCCGAAGGTTTTCGTAAACGCAGCGATTTGGATAAAGTTCGTTTCTTCAATATCGCACAAGGTTCGGTTGAAGAGTGTCGCTACTATCTTATCCTTTCGAAAGACCTTGGTTATGACGTTCCTCTAGACGCTAACCCGCTCTTGAACGAGGTCAGCAAATTGCTTGGAGCTTACTCTCGCAGTATTCAGAAATCAGAATAAAAAAAGACTCATTGCCACTTTACTTGGCGTTCAGTCTTTTGTCTTTATTCTGAATCCTGAATCCTGAGTTCTGAATCCTGTTGGCTTCGCGGCGATAAAATTCGGTTTTCATTGGGTTGTGGGCGCGAGCCAACCTTAGTACCTTACGGATTAAAAACGCAAATAAAAAACAAGAAAAACCTTGACGCGGATTTACGCAGATTAATGCGGATTTGCGCGGATTAAAAAACAATATTCTTTAAATCCGCGAAAATCCGTTAAATCCGCGAAAATCCGCGTCCAATTAAGTAACTTAATCGCAAACGAC
>WRBG01000199.1 GCA_009784635.1 Bacteroidales bacterium
GATAACCGGGCAGCATGGATATGTAACCGGGCTGAGGGGTGCAGGAACCGGTCAAGGCGACTGTTTTGCGGGTATCCAAAAGACCGGTGGCAAAGAGCCGCCCCATGATGATGACCGCTTGAGGGTCTATGGTCCAAATCGTTTCTCCTTTGGACAAGGGGGCGATATGGTGAATCTGAACGCCGACATTTCCCGAAGGATGAGGTCCTTTAACAGTGTGCATCCTTACGTTTTTGACTTGCCGCGCCACAGCATTTTCCGGAGTGCGGCTGTGTATGTTCCAATAAATGCCTCCCGGAGCGAGTTTGTTTAATATGTCGATGCCGTATTGCAATTCGGCTTCCTGCCCCGTTAAGATGAAATCGAGGTCCGGCGCTAAGGGGGCGGTATCAAAGGCCGAGATAAAGATGGCCTTGGGCGTATCGGCGGGATTGGCAATAATGCCGTAGGGGCGTTGCCTAAGGTTGGGCCAGCAACCGCTTTGCAGGAGGGTGTCCACAATCTGTTCCCGCGTCAGGTCTTGGGGCTTTCCCGCGTTAAAGGTCAAAGGAGCAAGTTCATCATTAACCTCAATATGAATGTTGAGGAGTTTTCTTTTTTCTCCCCGTACAATGGAGCGGACAAGGCCGCCCAGAGGGGTGGTAAAGAGGATATGGGGGCGGTATTTATCGGCAAAAACGGGAGTTCCCGCGGCAAGCCGGTCGCCTTCTTTTACCAGCAACTTGGGGGTAAGTCTGCAAAAATCTGTGGGGCTTAGAGAAATAGTCTGAGGCGGAGGGGCCTTCACAAGGGTTTTTGGGGCAAGCCCCAGCAAAGGTATGTCTAGTCCTTTCTTGAGTGTAAATACAGAGGGCATATCTGAAGTTTAAATGAGCCGCAAATATAAGATTAAATATGGGAATTACCGTAATGACTGCATCATAAAAAAGCCGCCCCAAGCATCATTAGGGGCGGCTCAATCATAGGTTGGTAAAATTTGGTTACAGCGCTGCCGGCATAGTACCATCATATTTTTTCGTTAAATTTGGTTGGAATTGTAACTTTGCAGTTTGGACTAAGTAATGGAAAAAGGATATACGGAAGATTTGAGTCCGGCGCAAAAGGGTGCGGTGGAGCATGTTGAGGGGCCTTTGTTGATTATTGCGGGCGCCGGTTCGGGAAAAACAAGGGTGTTGACCTGCCGGGTTGCCAAATTGTTACAGATGGGTATTGCCCCCGGTCGGATTTTGGCCTTGACGTTCACCAATAAGGCGGCCAAGGAAATGAAAGAGCGGATTAGCCGGTTGGCGGGGGAAGACCATAGCCGGTGGCTTTGGATGGGAACTTTTCATTCGATTTTTGCCCGAATCCTAAGGAGCGAATCGGCCTTCATAGGCTTTCCTTCCTCTTTTACCATCTACGACAAATCGGATTCCCTAAGCTCCATAAGGGCTTGTATCAAGGAATTGCAATTAGACGACAAGCTTTATCCGGCCAGCGAAGTACAGGCCCGGATTTCAAGGGCCAAAAATAATTTGCTCACGGCCGCCGCTTATGCCGCCGACCCCTCGATTATGGAAGCAGACGCCGCCTCCGCCAAGTCGAGGACAGCCGACATTTACCGGATGTATGCCCAAAAATGCCTGCTTTCCGGAGTCATGGATTTTGACGATTTACTGTTGTATACCAATATATTGTTTCGTGATGTTCCGGAGGTGTTGGAGAAGTATCGCGCTCGCTTTAGCCATGTTTTGGTAGACGAATACCAAGACACTAATTTTGCCCAATATCTGATTGTGAAAAAATTAGCCTTGGGACACAGAAACCTGTGCGTGGTAGGAGACGATGCCCAAAGCATCTATGCTTTTCGAGGGGCGAGAATCGAAAATATCTTGAATTTTAGAAGAGATTTTCCCGAGGCGGCCGAATACAGGTTGGAACAAAATTACCGCTCCACCCAAACCATAGTCAATGCTGCCAACAGCGTCATCCAAAGAAATTCAGAGCGTTTGGCCAAGACCTGCTTTTCACAGGGAGACATGGGAGAAAAAATCGAAGTAATCAAAGCCTATACCGATAGGGAAGAGGCCTATATGGTGGTCGCCTCTTTATTGTCCCGCCAATATGCCACCCATGTCCCTTACGATGATTTTGCCATCCTCTACCGAACCAACGCCCAATCCCGCGTTTTGGAAGAGTCCCTGCGCAAGAGGAACGTACCCTACAAAATCTACGGAGGCTTTTCGTTTTACGAACGGGCCGAGGTCAAAGATATATTGGCATACCTGCGGATTATGGTCAACCCTCGTGACGATGAGGCCTTAAAGCGCATCATCAACCTGCCCGCACGGGGTATTGGGGATACGACTTTGCTGAAACTTCAAGCCGCGGCAAGGGCCAACCAAACCTCTATGTGGGAGCAGATAGGGCAGGACCATTTGGCCGAATTTGGACTCAAACCCTCTGCCCAAAACAAGCTGGAAGAATTTGTGGCGCTGATAAGCGATACAGCATCGCGCCAATATGATATTGACGCCTATGACTTTGCTTTGGAGACCGCCACCCGTTCGGGCTATTTATCCGAGGTCAAAAACGACTTCTCCTCAGAAGGCAAAGCAAGGTTGGAGAACATAGAAGAATTGTTCAACAGCATCAAAGAATTTACCAAAACCGGAGAGGAAGAAGCCCCCCTTACCGTCCACGCTTTTTTGAACCACGTGTCCCTGATTACCCCCTTAGAGGAAGCCGATGACCGTGCGGAGCCCAAGGTCAGTTTGATGACCGTGCATGCCGCCAAGGGACTTGAATTCAAATACGTCTACATGGTGGGCTTGGAAGAAAACCTGTTCCCTTCCAACCTGTCCTTGGGTTCGTTGAGGGAGCTGGAAGAAGAACGCAGGCTGTTTTATGTGGGCCTCACCCGTGCTAAGGTCGGCCTAAGCCTGTCTTACGCCCAAACCAGATATCGCTGGGGTAAGACTACCGGCAATCCCCCCAGCTGTTTTCTCAAGGAGATAGATGCCCGCTGGCTCAATAAACC
>WRBG01000200.1 GCA_009784635.1 Bacteroidales bacterium
CACCCGTGCTAAGGTCGGCCTAAGCCTGTCTTACGCCCAAACCAGATATCGCTGGGGTAAGACTACCGGCAATCCCCCCAGCTGTTTTCTCAAGGAGATAGATGCCCGCTGGCTCAATAAACCAATTAAAGACGAGGATATTACAGAAGCTGCTTCGTATCCCCGTCCTGCTTCCTCTCGTCCCGCTGTTCCCTCTCGTTCCGCTGCCTCCCCTTTTCCCGCTGCTCCCTCTTTTCCGGCTGTTTCCCCTCGTTCCGCTGCTTCGTCTTCTCCCGCCAATCCCGACTTTGTCGCCGCCGACCCCGGACAGTTTACCGCCGGACAAAAAATTGAGCACGAACGATTCGGAGCCGGCCGCATCGTCAGCTTGGAGGGTAGCCATCCCGCCGAGCGCAAAGCAGTGGTAGACTTCAAACAGTACGGAACCAAAACCTTGTTACTCAAATATGCAAAAATGAAAATCTTAGAATAAGACATGAAAAAATTATCGTTTATTTTGTTAGGGCTGTGGATGAGTATGCCCATTGTTTCGCAGGCGAATGAGCATCCAAGAGCCTTGCTGTCCTCACTAATCGTAAAAGCCGACCCCATAGATTACGGGGCGCATCCTGCCGAATACACCCGGCATGTTGTCCATGCCTTGGCCAAAGCCAAGAAACAGTTTACAAATGCAGTATCTACAGACGAGCAATTAAATATAGCCCGTTTGGAGTTGCAGGTTGCCTTGGACGGATTGGTAGTTGACCTGCAAAAAGCCACCATTTTGGACTTGCAGGATTTGGTAAAGGCCGGTCGCCTCAGCTATACACAATTGACTCAGATGTATTTGGATAGAATCGAGTTATATGATGTTCACACCACAAAGCTCAATTCGGTCCGGATGCTCAACCCGCAGGCCCTTGCCGAAGCCCGAAAGTGCGACGAGGCCTTTCGGGCCAATCCCTCTGTAGCTAAGGGCATGTTTGGGATGCCGATACTCATCAAAGACAACATTAATGTAGTGGGTATGCCTACCACGGCCGGTTCCGTAGCCTTGGCCGACAACTACGCCCCCTATGACGCACCCTTGGTGGCCAAGCTAAAGGCAGCCGGAGCCGTGATTATAGGCAAACTCAACCTTACGGAATTTGCTAACTACATTGCTACCGGCATGACTACCGGCTTTTCTTCCTTAGGCGGACAAGTCCTCAATCCCTATCGGCCCGTACCCCTGCTGGGAGACAGCCTTACGGTAAGGCCCAGCGGTTCGTCCGCCGGTTCCGGAGTGGCGGCCGCTGCGGCTCTTGCAGCCATAACAGTCGGCACCGAAACTTCAGGTTCCATCCTCAGTCCCAGCTTTGCCAATTCTATTGTGGGCATCAAGCCTACCGTGGGGCTGATTAGCCGTTATGGAGTCATTCCGATTTCTTCTACACAGGATACGGCCGGTCCCATGGGCCGCAACCTCACCGATGCAGCCATTTTGCTCAACGTATTGATGGGTTACGACCCTCATGACGACGCCACAAAAGGTATTGCAGAGGCCGGTTTGGGAGCGGTAGATTATACCCAAAGCCTCCATTTGGGCGATGTAAGAGGCAAGCGCATCGGCTTGGTGGGCATTCCTCCCGAAGACAACCCCGCTTACGAAGCTTTCCAACAGGCTATGCAGGCCTTAAAAAATGCCGGTGCAGAGATTATTACCAAGCCGGATGGAAGGGCGTTGACCTACTTTAATCCGGACGATTCCGATGCCAATCCTCCTTTCCCAAGTAATTCTTTAGTATTGGATTATGATTTTGCCAAAGATTTACCGGCTTATTTGGCGACCTTAGACGCGAACTATCCGATAAAAAGCCTCCAACATATTGTGGATTTTAACCGAGAATATATGAAAACCGATTCTACCGCCTTTCCCTTTGGACAGGCTATTATGATTAGATGCAGCGTCTTGGATTTGGAGGAGAAAAAGGAGCAGTTTTTGGCCGACCGCCAAAAGGACATCCTTTATGCTCGGGACAACGGCATTGATTATCTGTTGAAAGAATATCGTTTGGACTGCATTGTTTCTACCAACCGAACCGGCAGCACCACCTTGATTGGAGCCAAGGCCGGCTATCCCACCGTCAGTATCCCCTTGGCCAATTCGGGAGGAGCCGCCCATCCCATTAACCTGCATTTTACCGGTACCGCTTTTAGCGAAGCCCAATTGATAGCGTGCGCCTACGTAGTGGAGCAGGCAACCGATTTTCGTATTCCTCCGGGTTTAGCCCAAAAGAACAGCTTGGGCGCTGCCCTTGTTGCTGCGCAGCAACTTCCGGCAGAAAAACGGGCCGTCTTTCAAAAAATCTACGATGCAGCTTTAGAGGCTTATTACCATAATTTTTCGGCCCAAATAGATGTGGACAAAGCAGAAGAAGCGCTGCGTGCCGCACTTGGGAATGTCTGAAATTGGTCATTTTAGAATAAAGCCTGTATTGCCAAGTAAGGAGGTCATTGCTTTCTTTGAGACGTATTTGCCGACCGGAGACCTTTATCGTTCTGATTGTTTTTTTGTTAACAGTATTGTTGATGAGAATGGCTTAATAGAGAACGAATACATAGTGATTAACAGTATGGATGAACAGAGAAGCAAGATGTCCTGTTCTTCTGAAGAATGCATAGAAAAATTGTTTACGAAGAAAGAAATATTAAATTTGCAGAAAAATATTTGGCTTGGAAACAATAGTAAGAAACAGAAAAATAGCACCACAAGTACAACGGTTGAATAGTCCTAAAAAACTAATAGCTTTTGGTTGGTACGGGGGGAAGTTCTCACATTTAGGTTGGCTTCTACCGCAACTGCCAGACAGTTATCACTATTGCGAACCGTTTGCAGGCTCTGGGGCGGTTCTGCTAAATAGAGTTCCCTCACCTGTTGAAACTTATAATGATATCGACGGGGAAGTCG
>WRBG01000201.1 GCA_009784635.1 Bacteroidales bacterium
CGGTGGCCGTTGGAGCCGCTTTGGCTAAAAAATGGAACGGAGACCCTGCACTTGTTTACGCGCTCATTGGAGACGGCGAAACCCAAGAAGGACAAATTTGGGAAGCCGCCCTCTTTGCCGCACACCATAAAGTAGACAACCTCATTGTGATGACCGATTGGAATGGACAGCAGATTGACGGGCCTGTTGAGCAGGTGGGCCGATTGGGAGATTTGCAACAAAAGTGGAACAGTTTTTGCTGGGAGACCCTTGTAGTTCCGGGACACGATATGCAGGCCATTTTGGATGGATTTAATCGGGCAAAAACACTGAGCAAAAAAGGGAAACCTGTGATGATGCTGATGCAAACACAGATGGGACAGGGGGTAGATTTTATGTGCGGCACCCATGAATGGCACGGGAAGGCCCCCGGCACAACCTTGGCCGCCGGCGCTTTGGCCCAGCTTGAAGAAACCCTCGGCGATTTTTAATGATAAACCCCAAAACAGCGTTATGAATTTTATAAACAGCGGAAATAAAGACACTCGGTCGGGTTTTGGAGCCGGACTTTTAGAGGCGGGAACACGTAATCCAAACATTGTAGCCCTCTGTGCAGACCTCACCGGCTCCGTAAAGATGGATGCCTTTGCCCATGCGTTTCCGGAGCGTTTTTTTCAATGCGGCATTGCAGAAGCCAATATGATGGGCGTGGCCGCAGGTTTGGCCATTACCGGCAAGATTTCCTTTGCAGGCACATTCGCAGGTTTTGCCACAGGCAGGGTCTACGACCAAATCCGGCAATCGGTGGCCTACTCCCGGACCAATGTCAAGATTGTGGCCTCCCACGCCGGTATTACTTTGGGCGAAGACGGAGCCAGCCATCAAATCATGGAAGATATCGGCTTGATGCGTATGTTGCCCAATATGGTAGTCATTAATCCCTGCGACTACAACCAAACCGTAGCGGCAACCTTGGCGGTGGCCGCCCATAAAGGACCCGCCTACCTCCGCTTTGGCAGGCCTTCGGTACCTAATTTTACCGCCCCCAACCAAACATTTGAAATCGGAAAGGCTCTTTTGATGCGTGAGGGAACCGATGTTTCGATTTTTGCCACCGGCCATTTGGTTTGGGAAGCCCTGCTCGCCGCCGATGTACTGGCCGAATCGGGGATTTCTGCCGAAGTAATTAATATTCACACTATAAAGCCATTAGATGAGAACGCCATCTTGACTTCCGCCGCCAAAACACGGGCTGTAGTAACCGCCGAAGAACATTTGGTGGCCGGAGGAATGGGAGAAGCCGTGGCCGGTTTGTTGTCGCGTATGCTTCCTACCCGGCAGGCCTTTGTAGCCGTAGACGACCGGTTTGGGCAAAGCGGTACGCCCAACGAATTACTCAAGGTATATGGTTTGACTGCCCAAAATATTGTTGCATCTTCTAAACGAATCCTTGAGCAGCAACCATGAGCGACGCCGAGTTATTGGCACTCTTTAAAGAGGAAGGTAACGCCCGTTATGCGTTTGACCAAATCGTACGCACCTACGGGGAAAGGCTGTATTGGCATATCCGCAAAATGGTAATCTCTCATGACGATGCCAACGACATACTGCAAAACTGTTTGGTAAAAGCATGGAATGGCCTCCCCGGCTTTAGGGAAGAATCCAAACTCTACACATGGTTGTACCGCATTGCCACCAACGAGGTTATTACCTTTTTAAAAAAGCACCGTAACCACCGGTTCCAATCTCTCACAAAAGTAAGCCAACAACTAAGCGAGACCCTTGCCTCCGACCCGCTTTTTAACGGAGACGCCATACAGCTTACCCTGCAAAAAGCCATTGCGACCCTACCCAACAAACAGCGTCAAGTATTCAACATGAGGTATTTTGACGGACTTAAATACGACGAAATCTCAGCCATTCTCGGCACATCGGTGGGGGCGCTCAAAGCCTCCTACCATCATGCTGTTGAAAAGATTGAAGAATATATGAAACAACATGGATAAATTAAACCTTTAGGCATCCAAGATGTCAAAGAAACGATGAAAGTAATGAGCGACATAGAATCTAACCATTTAAAACAAAACCCATTTTTGGCGCCTTCCGGCTATTTTGACGCGCTTCCCGACTTGGTGGCCTCAAAAATCGGACAAAGGACCGCTTGGTCTGTCACCGCAACCTTTAGGCCCTTGTCGAGGCTGGCGGCCTCTGTTCTTGTGCTGTTTGGCTTGGGATACGGGGCCTTTAGTCTGATTACTTCCAAAACAACCGACATGGATTCCTTGGCCGCGGGAGCGTTTATTTCCCGCTTCGACACCTATATGTTGCTCAACAGCACGGACGAGTCTGACAGAATCCATGATTCCGAGCAAATTATTACTTATTTAACCGAACACGGCGTATCGCGTTTTTCGATTGCCGCTCTTGATTAGCTATGTTATGAAACGATTCTTTATTAGCCTCTTATTATTGACCACCTGTTTTTTGTTGCAAGCTCAAGAGTTTCCTTGCGACCACCTGCACACTGCCGTTACATTGGTCGACCAATTGCAGGACAGGTCCCTCCATCAAGATGAGATTGAGAGCCGTAAAATTGCTTATTTAGCCACCTCCATTACCCTCACTCCGGTAGAAGCCGCTCGATTTTGGCCGGTATACAACGAATGGAATAAAAAAATAGACGACAACATGAGGGTCAGACATGCCGCTTTAAGGCAAATTCGTCAGTTATCTCGGTCCGGAAGCACAGACGAAAAAGCGTATGCGCAGCAAAACAAAATATTGATGGACGGAGCTGCCGAAGAAGCCCGCATTATGGCTGAAGCCCATCAGGCATATACTTCGATTTTAGGCGCCATCCGCACGGCAAAACTGTATGCGGCCGAAGTGCAATTCCGCAGTATGCTGATTCGGGAATTGCGTCAAAACCA
>WRBG01000202.1 GCA_009784635.1 Bacteroidales bacterium
AACCCACGGTACTTACCAATACCACATTATTGCCTACTCTACAGTCGTGCGCCACATGCACATAAGCCATAATCAAACAATTATCCCCAATTCGGGTAATGCCTTTACCGCTGGCGGCTGTGCCCCGATTAATCGTAACACATTCCCTAACGGTTACATTATCGCCTATTTCTACGTAGCTGACTTCGCCCTTAAACTTTAAATCTTGAGGAATACCTCCTACCACCGCTCCGGGGAAGATTTTGCAGTTCTTTCCGATTTTTACATAATCACAGATGGTAACATTAGGGCCAATCCATGTTCCTGCTCCTATTTCTACATGTTCTGCAATAGTGGTAAAATCTTCCACTACCACGTCCAAAGCCAATTTTGCGCTTGGGTGAATCCGATTCATTGCCATAATCAATAATCCTAAAGCTGTTTTTATTTATTTTTAATTACTTGTGCCATATATTCTCCCTCGCAAACCAACTGTTCTCCCACAAAAGCCATACCACGCATGCCCACCAAATTGCGACGCAAGGGGCTTACTATCTCCATAACCATCATCAATACGTCTCCCGGCACTACTTTACGCTTAAATTTAACATTATCTATTTTTACAAAATAGGTTGACCAGCGGTCGGGCTCCTCCAATCCGTTCATGACCAAAAGTCCTCCGGTCTGGGCCATGGCTTCTACAATCAACACGCCGGGCATCACGGGCTCTCCGGGGAAATGACCGGAAAAAAACCACTCGTTGGCACCCAAAGTTTTGATGCCTACCACGCGGTTATCGGACAGCTCCACCACCCTGTCTACCATTAAGAAAGGAGAACGATGGGGCAGCAACTGCTGAATGGCTTGAACATCCAATACAGGCTCGGCGGTAAAATCAACCACCGGCAGGGGAGGCTTGGAAAAATATTGTTTGGCTGCCTTGCGGATGATTTTGGCAACCGTTGTGTTAATAGAATGTCCGGGTTTATTCGCGATTACTTTGGCTTTGATGGGATATCCGGCCAAAGCAAAATCCCCTACGAGGTCAATCAACTTGTGTCGGGCACATTCGTTGGGAAAACGAAGCTCCAAATGATTTAAGTATCCCTCCGAACAACGGGTAACGGAAGGTTTGTTAAACAACGAACTGAGCTTGTCCAATTCCTCTTGAGGAACGGGCTTTTCTACAATGACAATGGCGTTGTCCATATCCCCGCCTTTAATCAAGTTGTTTTTGAACAGGGGCATGAGTTCGTGCAAGAAAACAAAAGTCCGGCAAGGCGCCAACTCCGAGGCAAAATCCACCCCGCTGTGAAAACGGGCGTATTGATGCCCCAAGACTTGAGAATTAAAATCAATCATCAAGTCAACGGAAAATTCGGGGTCGGGCAACAGAGTGATTTCCGCTCCGCTTTTGGGGTCTTGATAATATATTTTTTCCTTGAGTTCAAAAAAGAGTTTGGGGGCATCCTGCTCCTGCACGCCGGCTTTGGCAATTTCTTGGACATAGAGGCGGGCGCTGCCGTCCAAAATCGGGGTTTCGGGGGCGTCAATTTGAATCAGTGCGTTATCTACCTCCATTCCGTACAAAGCAGCCATAACATGCTCTATCGTACTTATTTTTACTCCATTATGTTCTATTGTGGTTCCACGGGAAGTGTCGGATACCCAATCGGCGAGGGCCGGTATAATGGGCGATTCTTCTAAATCAACCCTTTGAAATTTAATACCGTACTCTTCCGGAGCGGGATGAATGCTCATTTGGACTTTTAATCCGGTATGCAGTCCTTTTCCCGAAAAAGAAACGGATTTACTAAGCGTCTTTTGGTTTACTCGCATAGATTGGTTTTAAAAATTCGGCGCAAAGGTATCGAAAAAAAACCGCTATTTTACAATTTCTTTATATTTTTGTTCGGGAAGCTGTTTGAAGATTGCGTATGCCTTGTAATAGGTACGGTAATCAATGGCCGGACTGCCCATTAGGATTTGGTTGGGCTTGGTATGTCCCGATACTCCGCTCTGCGCCCCTACCTTAGTGCCGTCTGCCACCCTTATATGCCCCGTAATCCCTACCTGTCCGCCTAATTGGCAGTTTTCTCCTATCTTGCTGGACCCCGCTACTCCGGATTGGGCCGCTATCACAGTATTGGCTCCCACCTCTACATTATGTCCTATCTGAATCAGATTGTCTAATTTTACGCCTGTACGTATTAGGGTGGACCCCATGGTTGCCCTATCAATCACCGTATTAGCCCCAATTTCGGTATGGTCTTCTATCACCACGTTGCCGATTTGGGGAATCTTCTTATAGCTGCCGTCCAGACCGGGGGCAAAACCAAAGCCGTCTGAGCCGATTACAGCTCCGGCATGAATCACGCAATGCGAACCGATTACACAACCCGGATAAATGGTTACGCCCGGATAAACCACCGTATGCGCCCCTATTTTTACCTGTTCCCCCACATACGCGCGGGGATAAATCTGCACCCCGTCTCCCAATACGCAGCCTTTGGAGATATGCGCAAAAGGCCCTACATAAACGCCTTTTCCCAATTTGGCCCTCCAAGATATGTGCGCCCTAAGCGAACGCCCCTTCCTGTTTTGGGCCTTAAAGGTGTTATACAAGTCCAACAGGGATGCAATCGCTTGATAAGCATCCGGCACCACAATCAGAACGGGAGTAACAGGCTCTTTGGGAATAAATTGTTCGCTGATGAGTACCACGCTTGCCTTGCTGGTATAGAGGTAATGTTCGTATTTGGGATTGGCTAAAAAGCACAATTGTCCGGACTTGCCCTGCTCGATTCTGGCTAAACCGGAAACTTCTATGTCGGGATTCCCAATGAGGCTGCCACCCAAATGGTCGGCTATTGTTTTTGCAGAAAGATTCATGTCTACATACAGATATTTGAGGGCGTAAAGATAAAAA
>WRBG01000203.1 GCA_009784635.1 Bacteroidales bacterium
AAATAGCTTGGGCGAGGTATCGTTTGAATTTTACACCGCAGATGAGCCCGGGTCCTACACGGTAATCAAGAGGGCCTATGCAGAGACGGACAGATTATCCGACAAACCGGCCGGGTGAGGAGATAAAAAAAGCGGAGGCAACTCCGCTTTTTTTGTTGAAGCCGCTTTTTCGGCTAATTTTGGGCGTAGCCCGGATTTTGCTCGGCTAAGGGATTAGCTTGTCTTTCCGCAGTGCTTAATGGAAGCACCACCCTAAAGAAGCTGGTTTTATCCCATGGATTTACTACCACGTATGTGCTATTTATAGGCAGTACATTACCAACGGAACGGTCAATCATTCTACCCAAACGGGACAAATCAAAGAAACGGTGTCCTTCGCCCATTAGTTCTTTTCTGCGCTCTTTAAGCACTTCGTCTACGGTGGCCGTAATGTCCGGCGCATTGGGATTGGCGCGCTTGCGAATCGCATTTAGGTATTGGTTGGCTTTTCCTTGGTCAGGAGCCGACTTCATAAGGGCTGCTTCTGAGGCAATCAAGTATACTTCCGACAGGCGGAGGACTACCGGATTGTGCATACAGTTATTGGCGGGGGTAATCGAATTGCCGGGGAACTTGGCAATCCATGTTTCGCCGCTGGCGGCAGCTACCCTAATTAATTGCCTTCTGACGTCATTGGGGTCTTCTTCCAAAAGGTCAATCAATGCACGAGTAGGAACAATCGCACTTCCCGGAAAATTCCCCTCGTGATTGATAATGTGGAAAAAGGCGTTCACACCATTGTTGTCATTTATATTTGATGCTATGGATACCAGCAGTTCCAACAAGGTTTCGCTGCTGTTTTGTCTTGCCCAAGAGCCTACATAGTCGGCGGTGGGAATCAAGGTATAGGTAGAGCCTACCGTGGTGATGATTTCGTCTGCATGTAAAAAGGCGTTGTTGTAGTCGCCCATGTAGAGGTATACCCTTGCCAACAGCGCCTTAGCTGCCCAGTAGTTAAAACGCCCATGGTTGCGCGCTCTGGACAACAGAGGAAGCGCGTCGTTAAGGTCTTTGATAGCAAAATCGTAGGTTTCCTTTACGGTGGCACGGTGGCGCTCTTCGCCTTGAGGAATTACGCCGTCCGCTATAACGGCGCCCAAGGAGGCTCCGTTGTCCATTTGGTAGGGATAGCCATACATTCGAGCGATATCAAAATGACAAAATGCCCTCACCGCCAACGCTTGACCTTTAATATCGTTCCTTATGTTAATATCTGCCTGTCCATTGGCAGGAAAACCATCTACGTTGTTTAGCAAGGTATTTGCATTCAGCAGAATATTATACAAACGTGTCCATGTTCCACTATAGTTATTGACATTTGTTGCAAAATTATATTGGTAAATAGCAGTATACCCGGATACCTCCGTTCGAGAGCGTATGTCATCGGCTCTAAGTTCTCCCATGGCAAGCATGGTCGAGCCGTAGAGGTCATCCCACTTCATACGGTTGTAGAGACCATTAGCAACCCGCCTCGCATCGGCAAGGGTAGTAATCATGTCGCTGGGGATGCTGTTGGTCGGGCTTGTATTCAAGAAGTCCGAACAAGATGCGGTTACGCCTACACAGGCAATAATCCACAGTAATAATATTTTATTTATTTTTTTCATAATCGTCAAATTAAAGATTTATTTCAAGTCCAAAAGAAATGGTCCTCACAGGAGGCGTATTATAGTTTGCAAAGCCGCCAATTCGGGGTGTTTCAGGGTCGAAATATAAACCGGTAAAGGTGAAAAGATTGGTGCCGGATGCGTAAACCCTTACCCCATCTAAAGAGACCCTTCTTACCCAATTTTGCGGCAAACTGTAGGCAATAGTCATGTTTTTAAGTCTAAGGTAGTCTCCGGGTAAAATCATTCTGGTGGAATTATAGTAGCCTGCATATGTGTAGGGGATGCGTCTGGGCACGTCTGTAATGTCGCCCGGCTGCTGCCACCTTCTTAATTGCTCGCTATGTATTGACCTGAAGAACAAGGTGCCGCCATCAGTTTGATTCGTATCTTGAGTCTGGTCAAATACAAAATGTCCATATGCGTAGCCAAACATCATATTTACACTCAATCCTTTATACCTAAAAGTCGTAGTGATTCCGCCATATCCGTCCGGGTCGCCGGTTTTCCCGTCAATTCTAACGTTGGATGCATCTCTGGCGTCATAGACAACGGATTTATCAAGGGTACCGTCCGGTAAGATGGTATTGCGGGCAAACATGGGCCTGCCTGTTGCGGGCTCAACGCCCAAATATTCTCTGGTAAAGTACTGGTAAAAAGAGTAGCCTACTTCACGTCTCCACGGAGTGCTTTGAATTTTTTCTCCATCAAAAGACATTTTGACTATCTCGTTCTTATTTCCGGTCCAGTTCACACCTACAGACCAACTCACATCTTGTTTCTTGATAATATCTACGTTTACATCAATTTCAACCCCTCTGTTACGCATATTTCCAATATTACGCAGGTATGAGGTCAATCCCGAAATGGAGGCGGTGGAAGCATTCATGAGCAGGTCGGTGGTCAGTTTGTTATAAAAGTCTACCGATAATTTTATTTTGTTGAACACCATGGTCTCTACTGCCAAATTGCTGCTTTCGTTTTTCTCCCAAGTTAAGTTTGGATTAAATGCGGAGGTAATACGATAACCTCCGTCATCTCCATAGCGCTCTAAAGAGCCGGAGGAATAGAAAGATTTGTGGTAATAATAGCTGCTCGGCAATGTACCACTGATACCATGAGAAGCCCTAATGCGCAAATCGTTTAGCCATGGAATGCCTTGCATAAACTGCTCGTTGATGATTCTCCATGAGCCCGAAACCGACCAAAAATCTCCCCAGCGCTGGTCTGCTGCCAGACGC
>WRBG01000204.1 GCA_009784635.1 Bacteroidales bacterium
AAAGACCCCAACGACCACATCATCATTGCCCAAGCAATTTCCGACAAAATTCCCATCATCTCCTCCGACCGTATGTTCAAGGAATATGTGGGCCAAGGGCTGGAGTTTGTCTTTAACAGAAGATAAGAAACTGACCGAGCCGCAGGCGAATAACGCGCAGCGGCCTTAACATGACGCAGACGCGCTCATGAACCGACACGAATGTGACGAAACGCCTAAAAGGGAGACTGATGCCGAGCTGAGGTCTCGAACCGACGCCAAGCCGAGAACAGTGTCAAACTTGTTTGAACACTGTCGAGGCGCGAAGGAGGAGCGCGGGCGTCCGTTATAGCAAACGAGAGACCGATGTCGGTATCAGCGACCATCGGACGCAAAGAAGTAAGGAGGTTTTTTATGAAATCTCCTCCAAAAACCGTACCTTTGTTGTTTATTTTGCACAAAAAAAGATGCACACATATGGAAACCAAACAAGAAATCAACATTGATTTGAGCGAAGACGTGGCCCAAGGGTCCTACGTCAATTTAGCCATTATTACCCACTCCGCCAGTGAATTTATCTATGACTTCATTCGGATGATGCCCGGAATACCCAAGCCAAAGGTGCAAAGCCGCTTGATTATGACCCCGGAACACGCCAAACGTTTTTGCGCCGCGCTCAAAGAAAACTTAGACCGCTACGAAGCTCATTTTGGCCCTATTAAGATTAACGAAATGGGCGTGCCTGCTATTCCGATGAATTTTGGCAAAGGCCCCGCTCAAGCGTAAAATTAACCAACAAAATAATTTATGTATCAAAAACTCAAGATTGTAGTTCTGGCCAAACAGGTGCCGGATACGCGCAACGTGGGTAAAAACGCCATGAAGGAGGACGGGACGGTAAACCGTGCCGTCCTCCCGGCCATTTTTAATCCCGACGATATGAACGCGCTGGAACAGGCCCTACGCCTCAAAGAACTACTCCCAAACGCTACGGTCGAGGTCCTAAGCATGGGGCCCGAACGCGCCGCCGACATCATTCGCGAAGGACTGTTTCGCGGGGCAGACGGCGGCATATTGCTTACAGACCGCGCATTTGCCGGAGCCGATACCTTAGCCACTTCTTATGCTTTGGCCCAAGCAATCCGCCGGATGCAACCCGACCTTGTAATGGCCGGACGTCAAGCCATAGACGGGGATACCGCCCAAGTGGGTCCGCAGGTGGCAGAAAAGTTGAACTGGCCGCAGGTTACTTATGCCGAAGACATCGCCGGATTTGACGGCGACCGAATCATTGTCAAACGCAGACTTGAAAACGGGGTGGAGCAAGTAGCTGCCCCGCTTCCTTTGGTGGTTACGGTGCATGGCTCCGCAGCCTCCTGCCGACCCCGCCACGCCAAACGCCTAATGAAATACAAAAAGGCGCATATCCCCCAATGGGGCGTGGACGATGTGGGCGGAGACCGGCAACAATACGGACTTGCCGGCTCCCCTACCAGAGTCAAAAAAATAGAGAACATTGTATTTCAAGCTAAAGAGACCAGACATCTTTCTGCTTCTCAAGAGGAAATCAACGGTCTGATTCGGGAATTAATCAACAACCACACCATTGGATAAGACATGAACAACATCATAGTATATTGCGAAAACCAAGATGGTAAAATCGCCGATGTGTCCTTGGAATTACTGACCAAAGGACGCAGTTTGGCCGGCCGGCTGGGGTGTAAATTAGACGCCTTGGTGGTTGGCGCTCACCTTAAAGGAGTAGAGAAAGAGTTGTACGCCTTTGGCGCGGACACCGTATTCATAGCCGAAGACGCGCGTTTGTGCCCCTACCTTACCCTTCCCCATGCCGCCATCACCATCGGACTTTTTAGAGAGGAGCAACCCCAAATCGCTCTTTTTGGAGCTACTTCCATTGGCCGCGACTTGGCGCCTCGGGTTTCGTCTGCTTTGCAGAGCGGACTTACCGCCGACTGTACCTCTTTGGAAATAGGAGAAGACAACCTTCTGTATCAAATTCGTCCCGCTTTGGGAGGCAATATCATTGCCACCATCATCAACCCCGACCACCGTCCGCAAATGGCTACGGTGCGCGAAGGAGTGATGAAAAAAGAGCCTGTGGCCCTGCCTGTGGCGGGAAAGTTACAGATATTGGAGGTGGCCAAATATGTGCAGGATTCCGACTTTACAGTATCCATCATTGAACGCCATATAGAAGAATCTAAGATAGATATAAAGGGGGCGCCTGTTATTGTAGCGGGCGGATACGGAGTGGGCAGCAAGGAAAAATTTGAACTTTTGTTTGATTTGGCCAAGGTATTGGGCGCAGAAGTGGGGGCCTCTCGAGCCGCCGTGGACGCCGGATTTGCCGACCATGCCCGACAAATAGGTCAAACAGGCGTAACCGTCAGACCTAAACTCTATATTGCCTGTGGCATATCGGGACAGATTCAGCATACGGCCGGCATGGACCAGTCGGCCATGATTATCTCCATCAACACAGACCCCGGCGCTCCCATCAACCGGATGGCCGACTATGTGATAGAAGGGGATGTCCATGAGGTTATTCCCAAAATGATTCAAGCTTATAAACAAAACAGCAGGTAACACAAGATTCTATGGCAAATTTTTATACAGATAACCGCGATTTGGCCTTTCAGTTCAGCCATCCTTTGATGGAAAAAATCGTCAAGCTCAAAGAACAGGATTTTAAAGACAGGGGGCATTTTGACGATGCGCCCGCAGATGTGGCCGATGCTTTGGACAACTACGACAAGGTGTTGGA
>WRBG01000205.1 GCA_009784635.1 Bacteroidales bacterium
CCTACCGGATTTGAAACCAAAGATATGGGGTCAAGGCCGGTCCGGTTGTACGAGGTGGTGCCGGGGGCGGCGGTATTGGTTAATCCTATCTTGTTGTTGTGCGCAGTCCTTGCGTTTACAAAAGCGGTTCTTTCGGCAGCCCAGTCGGGTCCGTTTTTAACATGCTCGTAGCTGTCTCTCCATACTTTGCAGGCGTCTTCGTACTGCTTGATGGCGGCATCCATAGCTGTTTTACGGGCTGCCAGATTCTGATTGGTCATGTACTGACCTTCCAGTCCGTAAATGCGGCCGTCCTTAATCAAGTTGTAGTCGGCTTTTAAGAGGTCCAAGGTGTTTTTGTAACCCAAGTTAGCCTTGAAGCCTTCGGGATAAAACAGTAATCCCGCGGGTTCTGTGGTGGCGGGATGATAGAACGAGTAGGTGTTGTTGAACACGCCCGAAAGAATAGGCTCACGCTTAGGCTGGCCGGCGTTGGTAGTGAACCCTAAGTCAAGAGTCGTTTGGAGGAACATATCGGTAACAGTCTTGCTAAATACATTGGAAATGGAGATGTTGGTCAAACCGGTATTTACTCCGCTAAATTCATAGGCTTGCTTGGCATCTCTGACAACGCCTTCCAATATTTCTAACTTACCCTCTTCTTCTCTGATTTTGACGCGGAGGGCAACTTCTCTCTTGCCCATCTCGGTAATCGTGGGGGTCAGTTGACTTGCGTACTTGGTGTATTCGTTAATAGCCAAATCCTTTACTTCTACTGCTACATCATACAGATACTTGGCGTAGGCGTGGTTCAATTGGGCAATTTCCAGTTCATGCTCCAGCTGACGCCTTACGAAAGGTACGTCCACGTTTTCGTAGAAATGCTTACTGGCCAACCATTGCAGCCTTTGGTCTTCTACATTCGCTTTTCTGAGGAGAAGTGTTTGGATATCCGTTAAGACTTGGTTCAAAGCAACATTCTTGGCTTTTGCCAGCTCTTGTTGCATTTGAATCAACTGCTTGATATACGCTTCTTCTGCAATGGCGGCAGCCAAGCGCGCCTTGTGCATCAATTCAAGCTCCAACGCGGCTTGTTTGTTGAGTTTGGCGATTTCCGCAGCGATTTGCGCTTGCAAAACGCCTCTGTTAAAGTCGTTTTGAATCTTTGCAGCCTCTACCGCTTGCGCCGCAAGGTCGGCTTGCCGATTAGCCAAGTTGGCAAGGGCGTTCTCGTGGTTGGCTCTTGCCGTAACAAAAAGGATGTGAGCGGTTGTGAGCGCGGCCTCAGCGCGTGTCAGCTCAGCTCTGGCTTCACGCAGAGCTTTTATGCCGGCAGGCTCGCTGTTGTCAATACAGCCAACAAACAGTGCGCCTACCAAGGTAAAGGTCGCACAGAATTTTAAAAATTTTTTCATGCATTAAAAAATTTAAGTTAAACAAATGATTTTTAGTTTTTTATTAGTATTATCTTTATTATTGGTTTATGCTTTTTGGGCATTTTGGCCACTTTATATGCAGTGCAAAGTTATTATAATATTTGATTCAACAAAAAAATTGTTGAAAAATTGTTGAAAATTTAAGGCGCGGTCAGTTCGTTGCCCGACTTTTGGGGACGGATGTTTCTCTCCCAATCCCATTTGTCCCAATTGTCGTGGTCTTTGATGCGAACGGGGATGATTCCGTTTAACATGTTTCCGAATACCCTAAGCACCTCAAGTTCGCTGAAATACAAAACATTGTTACTGTCGCGCCCACCCCATTGTTCCGGAATATTGCGGCCGCCGGCGCCGTTAGAGAAATTACAGTTAGACAAGTCCAACTCTTTTAAATATCTGAGTCTGAACAAATCTACCGGCAACTCTCCGGCTAAGGAGGGATTGTTCGACAGGTTTAATTTTTCTAAGTATTCAAGTTCTTCCAAGGGAACACGAGGTTCCTGTATGCCCCCGACCAAGAGTCCAAACAGTCTTCTTCCGGACAGGTTAAGTTCTCTGACCCTCAGCTCGCCGTCTATGATTCCGGTAAGCGTTACCCCGCTCCAAGTGAACACAGGGTTAGACAAGTCCCATCCGTTTTGCCAAATCACTCCGGTGGCAGCTCGGTACAGTCTGGTCAACACGGTGCTGTCGGCCACAGATACGGTAGCTCCTCTTTGTATCAGCGTATAGGTCTTGATAAGCTCGGCTTCTCCGTTGGTGTTTTTAAATGAGATGGTTGCCGTGCGGGAGACTCCCGAAGTGGTAGGCGCTACCCTAAAACTGTACCTCACGCCCGACACGCTGTCAATGGTCGCGCTGACCCAGCTCCTGTCTACGCCGGCATAGGCAATCGGATAATTGGCGTTTATGTTTACAACAAACGAGTTATCCCCTGCTCCGCTGGCAGACGCTCTGGGAGAACTTGCGCTAAAGGTCGGCGATACGCCGGCTTGGTAAATCGCTACGGTATCTCTCAGACTTCCGCTGTTCTGCCTTATAAATATGGTATCTATGCGGGGATTAAAAGAAGTGTTCCTGCCTACGGTAACTAAAAGCGTGGTGTCTGTTAAGGGGCTTCTGGTAGGAGGAGTCGCCCCCACCGTAACCCAGCTTGAAGCGTTGACGCGGTTCCAGCCCACGTTGGAGGAAATGGTAATCACCCGCGTCATGCCTTCGGTCGGGGCTTCTATCCTGCGGGGATTGACCGACAATCTGGGCTGACCTTCTCTTTGGGTAA
>WRBG01000206.1 GCA_009784635.1 Bacteroidales bacterium
TCAGGAGATGGAAAAGGCGCAAGCCGACTTTGACAAAGGCTTTGAGGAGTTTGAGAACGCCAAAAACAACCTTGACATTGTGCGGGACGGCATCTCCCGCAAGATGGCGCAGCAGAGCAATACCCAAATCCGCTCCACCATAGACGGCATGATTTTGGATATCCCCGTAAAAGTGGGCAACTCCGTCATCCAGTCCAACACCTTTAACGACGGCACCACCATTGCCACGGTTGCCAATATGAACGATATGATTTTTATTGGCAAAGTGGATGAGACGGAGGTGGACAGGGTGCATGTGGGTATGCCGATTAAATTGGTAATCGGCGCCATCACCAACCGGAAGTTTGAGGCGCTCCTCGAATACATCGCCCCCAAAGGCGTGGAGGAGAACGGAGCCATTCTGTTTGAAATCAAAGCCGCCGCCACCATTCCCGACTCCGTAACCATCCGCGCCGGTTACAGCGCGAACGCAGAGATTGTGGTGGCTAAAGCCGACAGTGTGCTGCGCGTACCCGAAAGCGCCCTCTCCTTTGGCGGCGACACTACTTTTGTCTATATCTTGACCGATACGCTGTCCAAAACCAAGGTGTTTGACAAGACGGAGGTTAAAACCGGCATCTCGGACGGAATCTATATAGAGATCATCGAGGGTATCGAAAAAGGGATGAAAGTCCGCGGCAATCAAAAATTATAAGTCATGAAAAGTCGTTTTTTCCTTATCATCCTTGCACTTTGCATCACCGCCTCTGTGCATGCCCAAACCAAATGGACGCTTGCCCAATGTATGCAATACGCCATTGAACACAATATCGAGATTAAGCAACAGGAACTCAACGTAGAAAATTCGGAAATTGACCTCAGCACCAGCCGCGGCAAACGCCTTCCCGACCTAAGCGCCGGAGCCGGACAGAGCTTTAATTTTGGCCGCTCCCCCTCTATGGCCACCGGCATCTACGAACAAAACACATCTGCCGGCACAGGCTTCTCCCTCTCCTCCAATATTCCGATATACAGCGGATTGCGCATCTCTCACGAAATCAAGGGCAATGAACTAAACCTCAAAGCCGCGGTTGAGGGACTCAACAAAGCCAAAGAGAACCTGTCGCTAAACGTGGCTGCCCGTTATTTGGAAGTTCTGTTCAAAAAAGAAATCCTCAAGGTCAGTCAAGAACAATGCGCCCTCACCACCAAGCAGACAGCCCGCACCGCCATCATGGCAGAGGAGGGAAAAGTCCCCCTCTCCCAAGTATACGACATCAAAGCCCAGCTCGCCAAAGAGGAAACTAACCTCACCAACGCGCAAAACGACCTCTCCCAATCGCTGCTCGACTTGGCGCAGTTGCTCAACCTCTCCAACCCTGCCCACTTTGACATCTTGGAGCCGGAACACATAGCGTCCATCAATATCGCCTACATTCAAAATCCCGACTTGGTGTATGAAGCGGCTTTACAGCAAAAGCCTTTCATTAGAGAAGCCAACTACAGACTCCAAAGCAGCGAAGTCAGTATTCAAATAGCTAAATCTTATTTCCTTCCCTCGGTCAGCTTAGGCGTATCCTACAACAATGGATTCAATCATGTGTTTGGCAGCGACTACAACAATGTAAGCCTGTCGTCCCAACTTTCCAACAACCAGCGACAAGCCTTGGGCCTCAACGTCAACATCCCCATTTTTAGCCGCTTCCAAACCCGCAACCACCTGCGAACCGCACAATTAAATCGAAATAACCGAGCGCTGGAGTTAGACAACGCCAAAATTATCCTCCAAAAAGAGATTCAGCAAGCCTACCACAGCGCCGTGGCCGCCCAAGCCAGATACCTCTCTACCCAAAAAGCCCTTGAAGCCACCACAGAAGCCTTTAAGTACGCCGAGGAGCGTTACCAACTCCAAATGATATCGGTCTACGAATACAGCGAAGCCCAAACCAGACTCTTTGCCAGTCGCTCAGAGCAGGTGCAGGCTAAGTATGACTTTTTGTTTCGTACCAAGATTTTGGACTTTTACGGGGGAGTGGAGATTGAGTTGTGAGGACTCAAACGAATCGGACTTTGCGTACATCGCGAATCTTGCGGATACTCGATGCAGAGTGAACAATATCCAACACCTCAATGCGTTTTTCCGCAACTCTATAAATAATCAAGTGCGCATCGAGAATAATATTACGATACATGCGGCTTTTTGTAGGTAGATGACGACATTCGGGATATGCCATATAGAAGTTATGAAGCAACGATAACGATCGCTCTATCAACTGCAAATAACGCTCGGCTTGAAAGTAGCCAAATGTATTGAGCGTATAGTCGTAAATTTGAGTTCGGTTCGCTTTAAATTCGTCGCTTACTTCAACCGACTTGCGAGGTATTCCTTCTTCCATACATCAAACTCCCTATTAGCCTCTTTTAACGGAGTAAAGTTCCCCTCCTCAATCCGTCTAAAATGCTCCCACCACTCCTCTTGCGTACCATGGAACGGAACATTTGGATTCCATGAAGTTTCTACAGAGATATTCCGGTAAGCTACGGCAGATTCACCTACGCGCATAGGTGCATCTTCTTGGTTTTCACACATCTTCTTTTCCATCACTCCAAAAATTTATTTTGCACAAAGTTAATAAAAATATTACTCAATACAACAAATACCCCGCCACTCCCGCGGAGATAATCAAGAGAATCGGATTGATTTTTTTGAAGA
>WRBG01000207.1 GCA_009784635.1 Bacteroidales bacterium
AACCCCTCTGCCATGATCTGGGGCATGAGGGGCAGCAATGGCGTAATCTCCATCTTTGCAAAGAGGGGCTGGAATCAGAATAATGTGGACAATACATCTCCTCTACCTTCGAGTATTAAGGCATATTCTCCACTTGGCTATCAACAACCCGCTGAGTTTTACGCTCCCAAATACGAGACCGATGCCCAGCGCCGCAATAGCCGGCCCGACCTGCGCACCACCATACATTGGCAACCGGTGGTGCTTATTGACCATGGCGGCGCCGCCTCTTTTGAATTTTACGCAGCCGACAGACCTTTCTCCTATACGGTAACTATAGAAGGAGTGGCCAATAACGGGCGAATGATCCAAAAACAGGAGAAGATTCGTTTCTAACTATCAGCTTATTTTCCCGGCACCACGGCCAAAATAGCAGTTTCGCGTTCATTAGCGTGGGCTACAAGAATTTGGGCTTCTTTTCGGAGCTTGTTGGCCGATTCCTTGTCTTTTAGTCCGACTGCATTGATTTGCACGTTTAGGTCGGCGCCCAGAACGGCGCTGCGCAAGCAAAGCGCGCCTACTCCGGCATCCGATACGGAATTGGGATTGCCTTCTTTGGCCATCAGTTCTACCAAATCAAAAGCCTTACAGGCTACCTGCATACTGCGCAAGGGCACTTGAGTGGCGTACAAGGTGGCCTCTTGAATGGCCGCGGTGCGGGCTGCTTTTTCTGCCTCGGTGTCATTGGGCATACCAAAGCCGTCCATGATTTTGTTAAAGGAGCGGGTATCCTCGTCTACCAAAAAGAGCAGTTCTTTCATCAGCGCCTGTCCTTCCTCGGCTGCTTGAGAAAAATATTCCCAACGGGAATCCCAGCCGGGTTTATGGGAAGACAGATTGGCGACCATGGTTCCCAGCGCAGCGCCTAAAGCCCCTATATAGGCCGATATGGAGCCTCCGCCCGGGGCCGGAGACTCGCTGGCCGTTTCCAGCGCAAATGCCGAGCAACTCATGTCGATTAACGGTGTGGTTCCGCCATCGTCCATCAAATATTCAATCACTTTTTCTTTGGGATCAAAAGGTTTGAGGTCGTCCAAGCCCATTGATTTTACGGCGATTTTTATGATTTCGGATTCGGATATGCCGCAGGACCTCTGTTGCTTTTTCAAAAAATACGTTCCGGCTTCTATCAAGACTTTTTTAGGGATAAGTCCCACGATTTCTGAGCCTGTAACCCTAACGCCTCTGGCGGCCGCTTTGGCCACAACTTCGTCAAAGGCAATGTGTACAGGCGTTTGCGAAATGTCGGTAACATTCATAGACACTTGGGCTATGCCGTATTCTTCTATAAACCAACCTATGGCTTTACAGGCTTTTAAGGTTCCGGGAATCCATACTTCCCGCCCGTTTGCATCAAAGACTGCTTTTCCCGTAATCGGGTCGCCCTCTCTTTTTTTGCGGCCTTTTTCCCGAACGTCAAAGGCAATGGCGTTTGCCCTTCTCACAGAAGTCGTATTCAAGTTATAGTTGATGGCCACCAAAAAATCGCGGGCGCCTACGGCGGTAGCGCCGGTACGGGCTACGGATTCGCTAAAGTCGTTCGGGCCAAAATCGGGTTTCCATTCGGTTGTCCCTATCTTTTTGGCCAAACCCTCGTATTCTCCGGCCCTACAATGGGCCAAATTTTTTCTCCCCGGAGTATAAGCGGCGGACTCGTAACAATACACAGGAATCCCCAGCTCCGAACCCACTCTTTGGGCCAATCCACGGGCGTATTCGGCTGTTTGCTGCATGTCTATGTTGGCAATGGGAATGAGCGGGCATACATCGGTAGCGCCCATACGCGGATGCTCTCCGTGGTGCTGCCTCATGTCAATGAGTTCTCCGGCTTTTTTAATGGCCAAAAATGCGGCCTCGCAGACGGGTTCCGGCTCTCCCACAAAAGTAACCACCGTCCGGTTGGTGGCTGCTCCCGGATCTACATTCAGTAATTTTACGCCTTGCACTTTTTCTATTTCGTCTGTAATCTGTTTGATTACATCCATGTTGCGGCCTTCGCTAAAATTAGGCACACATTCGATAATCTGCTTAATCATGATATTATTTTTCCTTTTAGTATGATGGTATGTATTATTTGACTGTTGAATGTATAGGGGATAAAATCCAAAGAGGGAAGAGCTTGGGTGATAAACAGATTGGCCGTCTTTCCTTTGGCGATGCTTCCGTGGCTTTGGCTTAGTCCCATGGCAGAGGCTCCGTTAAGGGTGGCCGCATTGATGACCTGTTGGGTATTCAATTTCATGTAGATACATGCCAAGGACATCATAAATTTCATATCTCCGGAAGGGCAGGAACCCGGATTGTAATTGGAAGCCAATGCTACGGGCAGTCCATAGTCAATCATTTTTTTTGCAGGGGCGTACTGCATGTTCAAAAAGAAAGAGGCTCCGGGCAAGACCACCGGCATGGTTTTGGAATTTTTTAATACTTCAAATTCCTCTGTGTCTGATGATTCCAAATGGTCTACCGATATAGCTCCATATTTTACGCCCACCTGTACCCCTCCGGAAAAAGACAGCTGGTTGGCGTGTACTTTGGGGATTAATCCGTATTTGATGCCGGCGTTGAGGATGCGGTCGGTGTCTTCTGTGCTAAAAAAGCCCTGTTCGCAAAATACATCTATGTAATCGGCCAAG
>WRBG01000208.1 GCA_009784635.1 Bacteroidales bacterium
CGGCGTCTTGGGTAATATAAGTAACCGGAATCCGGTTCTTAACCCGCATATTTTGTACCAAATGGCTGACCACCGGATGGTCTTGAGCCAAGTTTGTCCCCACAATGTACACGGATTTAGCGTCTGAGAGTTCTTGAAGCGGCAGGTTGTCATGTTTGTGCAGGTTAAACGCAAGTCCCTTGTTGATGTGGGAAACAGAGCCAATGGCATTGGTTTTTACTCCGGCCCTTGCCCACTTTTGAATCATATACATGCTTTCGTTGGTCAGCGTGGGGGAGACGCACACTACGTTTTCGCCGCTTTTTGCGCGGGCTGTCTCGCTTTTAATTCTCTCAATGGCTTCCTCTGTGGAAATCGGACGCAGTTTGCCGTTTTCACGCAACATGGGCTGCTTGATTCTGTCTTCCCTGTTAAAAACAGTATATCCGAATTTTATATCCCGATTAATCAAACCATATTGATTCACAATGCCTTCGCGGGAAATCGCTCCATACACCTTGCTTTTATACATCAACAAATCAACCTCAAAGCCCTCTGAGCCAAAGGGGTCAATGGCGGGAACTTTTTCGTAGGGAAGCGGCAGGATTTTGTTTGTAAAATGTTCGGTCAATGCTCCGGTAGGACAGGTATCTATGCACAGGCCGCAGGCATCGCAACGACTCTCCAAAAGTTTGCCTTCCATATTGGGGGCGATGAATGTTTTAGAGCCGCGCTTGAAAAATTCCCAAGCCCTGTTCCCCGAATACTCCCTGCATACGCGGACGCAACGCCCACAAAGAATACACTTGTTGTTATCTATTTCTATTTGAGGATGTTGGAAGTTTGCGTCAAATTTTGGATAGTGTCCCCGATACTGTTTTTGAGAGACGCCGTATTGGGTGGCATACTGTTGCAGTTTACAGTCGTAGAACGCGACACAGCCACATTCCAAGCAGCGTTCCGCCTCTTTACAGGTCAGCCCTGCATCTTGATACCCCAACTCTACCTCGTTAAAGTTGTGGCGGTCGTTCTCCGGCAAAACGGGCATTTCGTAGCGGGGGCAGGCCTCAAATTTATACTGATAATCCTCCTTTTTCTGGGTCTCAAAATTGTCCTTTTTGCTGACAAACGGCGGGGTTGGAAATTGGAAATCCGTGTGGCACATATATTGCTCCATATATTTGGCGGCGGCCTTTCCTCCGGCAACGGCTTCAATAATATTGGTAGGACCGGTAACGGCGTCTCCTGCCGCAAAGATTTTGGGAATATTCATTTGACGGGTGGTTTCCCCTGCATCCAGCGTTTTCCATTTATTTAATTGCAGCGATTGGGGGGCGTAGTATTGATTGATGTGTTCCAAAACGTCATACTCTATCTTTTGTCCCGTAGCGGGGAGTACCAAATCACAGGGCAAGTCAAATTCGCTTCCCTCGATGGGAACGATGTTGGAGCGGCGGGAACCCGGAAGCTTTTCGGCCTTCATTTTAATGCACCGCAATCCGGTAAGCTCGCCTTTGTCGTTGTAATGCACAGACTGGGGAGCGGCAAGGAATATGTACTCCACGCCCTCCACTTTTGATTCGTGAATCTCGATGGGATTTGCAGGCATATCGGCTTCTGTACGGCGATAAAGCACGACTACATCCGTACTTCCGCAGCGGAGGGCCGACCGGCAACAATCCATAGCCGTATTTCCTCCTCCCACAACCACCACTTTTTTGCCCCTTAAATCCAAGTCGTTGTTTGTTTCGGCGTTCTTTTTTAGAAAATCTATACCCGATACCAAATTGGGCGCGGGGGCTTCTCCGATTCCAAGCAGGTCGCCCACTTGAGCGCCAATGGCTAAGAAAATGGCGTCATACTTTTTGTCCAAATCGGCATACATTAAATTTTGTCCCAATTGTTGTTGGGTAAAAATCCGGACGCCTAATCGGGTAATGTTTTCTATCTCCTTGTCGAGGATGGCATTGGGCAGGCGGTATTCGGGGATTCCATACCTAAGCCAGCCGCCGGCCGCCTCTTTTTGCTCATAAATATCGGCCTGAAAACCTGCTATTTGAAGATAATGCGCGGCGGTTAAGCCGGCGGGACCTCCTCCTACAATGGCCACCTTTTTCCCGTTAGCCGGCTTTTGCTTAGGCAGGTAGGGCGAGTCGGATACCATGTCAAAGTCGGCTACAAAGCGTTTCAAGTAGTCAATGCCCACGGGGGTGGCGTCCTCTGTGAGTCGCCTGCGGCACTTGTCTTCGCAGGGGCGTACGCACACCCGCCCGCAGATGGCAGGCAGGGGATTGGTTTCCTTGATTAAAGCAATGGCTTCTTCATAGAGTCCCTTTTCGATTAAAGAAATATACCCTTGAATGTCCACACCTGCGGGACAGGTCAATGTACAGGGGGCGACACAATCCGCATAATGGTTGCTCAACAACAGCTCTAAAGCCATTTTGCGCGATTTGACCACAGCGGGCGAATAAGTATATATCTCCATGCCCTCCTGTATGATGGTGGAGCAGGCGGGTTGGTGGGCCTTGTAGTCTTTTATCTCTACCACGCACACGAAGCAGGAAGAAAATGGCTTTAGTTTGGGGTCGTGGCAAAGATGGGGAATCTCTATCCCCATAGATGTACACACATTTAGAATGGTTTCTCCTTGAGGAG
>WRBG01000209.1 GCA_009784635.1 Bacteroidales bacterium
CCTTACGGCTACGACCGCAACCCGCATATGCGAACACGGCTGATTGTTGACGAATACGCCGCCGCAGTAGTAAGGAAGGTTTTTAATTTGCGCTTGGAGGGCATGGGGTACAACGCCATCGCCGGGGTGCTGAATAAGGAAGGCATCGCGCCGCCGCGCCGATATTATTTCCAACGGCTGGGGCGCACCACTAAGGCCGATTGCGCCGTGTCATGGACGATACGGACGATTAAACTGATGTTGTGCAACGAAATTTACCTCGGCCACACCGTATCCATGAAGCGTGGCACACGCTCCTACCGCGACAATCGGGCATATCTCCGTGATGAAAGCGAATGGATACGAGTGGAAAATACGCATCCTGCCATCATCACCACCGAAGTTTGGGATAAAGTGCAAATCTTGAACCAAACGGCGAGTAAAATTGCCGCAAGCCATCAAAAACCGCAACAAAGTTTGTTTTCCGGTTTGCTCATTTGCCCAGATTGCAATGCTAAAATGGGGTATGCCAAGCACGCCGAAATAAAAAAAGACGGCAGGGTCGCTGACTTCGGCGCATACGTTTGCCGGACATATATTGGAAGTGGATGCGTGGCGTGTACTTCCCACAGGATAAACGAGCGGACGCTGAAGGCATTGGTGATTTCAAACATCCGGGAAGCGGCAAGCAAAGTCAATCGTGACGAAGCGGCGATGCAGGAATCACTACAGCGGATTTTATTGGGTATGCGTAAAGAAAAAAAGTCGGAGATGGTAAATGAAAAACGCCGTCTTGAACAACAGCAACTTATCTACGACAATCGAATCGCAAAGCTGTACGATGAACGCGCCGAGGGGGTTCTTGCGCCGGAAGACTTTTACGCATACATCAGCGAAATTGAAAAGCAACGCGAGGCAACAGAAAAACGGCTTTCCCCAATAAATGATTCCCTCCGCGAAGCCGAATCAAAGACAGCGGATATTGGCAAATGGGTTTCACTCATCAAAGAAAAGTCCGTCGCGGACGAAGTTGACAGGGATTTGCTGGAAAGCCTGATTGACAGAATTGAGGTTGGAAGGAGGCAAGAAACGGAAGGCGTACCGACACAAGATGTACGCATTTTTTTCAAATATGTAGGTTGCAAACCCGAGCAGTAAATGCGAAGCATTTACGACCAGGGTTGGGGACACGCTTAATTCACCGATAGGGAAGACGGGCTATATTTTCCAACATATGGAAGAATGTTGAAATGGGAATCCCGGATTTACGGGCTTCCTTCACCGCTTACCCTCCCTAAAGGTGCGTTTTTACCCATTGGTACCGTAGCCGTGGGCGAAATTTCGACATAACCAATAGCACCCAGTTTGATCAATTTTTTGTCTATGGACGGGAAATTTTCCAAAATGTAGCACTTATTGTAGATGATATCTTCAACCGGTTTATCCGTAGGCCGGGCCGGACGGAGCCTTTCTTTGCTTCATACTGCAACGGCACCACTTCTACCTGCGCCGGAATGTCCCAGCATGGGTCTCAGGCCTTGGCAAGGCAGGGCTTTACTCCTATACAAATCCTGAGATTTTACTATCCATCAGATATAAATATAGTCCAATCCACCAACTTCGGCCCCAGGAACCCCGGGGCTTATCCGGGCATTCCTCTTAGACAGGGATCCAGAGGGGATGATGTGCGGCGTATACAACTGTACTTAAACCGCATTTCCGGTAACTGGTGGATTCCGGCCATTCAAAACCCTAACGGAGTTTTTGGCGCGGATACAAGGGAAACTGTCATCGCCTTCCAAAGGCTGTTCAATTTGACTCCGGACGGTGTCGTGGGCCCTGCTACTTGGTACGAAATTACCAGGATTTATGTGGCCGCACGAAATTTAGCAGAGTTAACAAGCGAGGGACAACGCTACAGCGTAGGCAATACTCCGCCCACCACAACGATACGCCTGGGAGCCAGGGGCGAAGCCGTGGTTGAGCTGCAGTTTCTCTTAAACTTTATAGCAGAATTTTATAACGACTTGCCATTTGTGGTGGAGGACAGTGTATTCCGGGAATCTACACGCTTGGCAGTTATTGAGTTTCAAGCGAAGTTTGGTTTAACTCCGGACGGCATAGTAGGTCCGCTTACTTGGGTCAGGCTGTACGAGGTCTATAGGCGGATACGCAATACTGCACCTTTGCCTCCGCCGCATTCCGACATCCCTCCGTTTCCCGGTACACCTTTGCAGGTTGGAACGCGCTCCGAAAATGTACGCTTAATGCAAACTTATTTAAACGCCATTGCCCAAGCCAATCCATCCATAGAAACCTTGGTGGCGGACGGCATATTCGGACCTAGGACGCAGGCAGCCGTGCGGGAGTTTCAAAGGCTTTTTGGCTTGCCGCAAGATGGAATTATCGGCCGCGATACTTGGTACCGGATAGTAGATGAGTTTAATCTGCTGCAAGGAGGCCCCGTTCTTCCACCTCCTCCGCCGCCACCACCTCCACCACCGCCGCCACCTCCACCTCCGCCTCCCTCACTTAGGCCGCCGTACCCCGGCACTGCCTTACGCGTTGGCTCACGAGGAGAAAATGTGCGCATTATGCAGCAATTTCTCAACAATATCGC
>WRBG01000210.1 GCA_009784635.1 Bacteroidales bacterium
CAAATGCAAAATTTAACCCGGGCAACAGGTTGTATTCTATTCCCGCGGTTATTGCTCCTGTAATGCCAAACACTTCGCCGGCGCGCGCATGCGCATAGTATTCTTCAGCCCATTCATCACCTTGCATTTCGCCCGTATAGGGGAAAGTGGTTTGAATCCGTGCATGCTGGAAACCGCCCAGCACACCAATATAAGGGAAAACACGTCCGTTACAATTGTTCAGGTAGTAGTTTGAGCCTACGGTTGCCAACCAATCGTTGGTCAGTCGACCCATAACATACTTATGACCGGAAAGTTGAGCCTCCGGAATGCCTTCTGTATAGTGGTGCTTTGGTTGCACCCCAATGTCCATACTGAACATCCCGTTAACTTCTAATCTATTTGTAACAAAGTATTTACCTTGGATTCCCACTATGTTCGCAGCAGAGTTGTTGTTTAGACTCCCTATGTGAAACCATACGGCAGGATCCCCGGATTGATGGGGGGTTTCTCCCTGGGGCAAGCCTATGTCGGTGCCGGAGTACACTCCGGGTAAAAGGTAGCCTGAATTTTCTATGGGAAAAAACAAGCCTCTACCCAATACCAGATTCACCTGCCATTGGCCTGCACGAGGTGCAAACTGCGCACTTCCGGAGCGTTCCGCGGGTTGCGCCGCTAAGGACGCAACCGCGAGAACCGCTACAAGAAATATGCTGAGTTTTTTTGTCATTCTATGGAAATATTACTTAGGTATAACCACATTCAACATATTATTCTTCGCTACTTCCAAGGCGTCCAACTGGTATTCGATATACTTGATTTCCTCTTCGCAGGACTTAATTTGGGCGTTGATGTTTATGAGTCTGTTGTTCACCCAACCTCCAAGGGACAGATGTACGCCTAAGGTGTTGAAGGTATCCAAATTAGCTTTTGCTTGGTCAAAATCCTTCAAGGTATTTGTATAAGCGTGGAAATAAGAATTATAGAAGTTGGTATAGATACCGGTGACATCGTTAGCAAGACCATTGTAAACACCCTCTAAAGCTAATACGGTGGTGCGGGCCAAGTTTGCCTCTGTCCTCAAAGCCCAAATTTCGTATTCTTTGAGTTTTACGGCAGCTTGGGCGTCTATCCACGCTTGATACAGTTCGTCCACTTTCTCTTGAAGGGCATCAATCTTTTGGGCAATCTGTTCGGCTAAGTCTTTATAGGCTTGCTGGGTTTCGGCAGATGACCAGAATAAGTATTGCTCGTAGTTACGTGTGGTAATGAACGCTTTGGGCACAAAAGCAGGCCAAGTAGCAGAGATGCCTATGTTATTTTCCCAATTGGTGGCGTTGCTGAAGTTGTTTACCCAAAGTGTGGGGTCGTTGTTGTAGACGGGATAACCTTCATTCAACCACGTGTTCCAGTCTACCCGCGTCAGCGAACCGCGTTTGGCGTTAATGGCCGGATAGTAGCGGATTTGGAAATTATTTACTCCCGTCTGTATCTCAGCCAAGTTGGCCCAATAAATGTGTCTGCCGTCTTCCAAAGAAGGATAGTTCATATCCATGGCCAATTCGGGCATGAAGTAGAAGTTAGCCAAATTGTCAGCGTGGTTGGCCACGTCTGTTTTAAGCGTTACCACAAAAGGACGGCTGGCTCCGGTTGCAGCGGTGGGCAAAAATCCAACCCAAGGGGCGTCGCTATTAATCAAAGTTACAGCCCATGCGGTAGCTGAGCCTGCCACACTGGCGCCGGCCCAAGCGCTGGTATTCCACAAGCCATTCCAGTGGGTATTTGCGACCGGAGTAGGAGTAGCATCAGCTGTGCCGTTGTTAAAGATTGGCCATGTCCGGTGGTAGGGGAAATACAGTCCTTCATCTGCCCTCTTCAAGTCCTCCCATGCTCTTCCCCAGCGCAGCCATTTCAAGCGCAAAGTGTTTTCTGCTGCCAGTACGGTAGAAATCGGGAAAGAGGTCAAGCTCGAAGTAGTAATAAACTTTAAATCGTTGAGGGAAGCTACCCTGTTGGCGGCGGTAATGGCCGTACCGTTCAGTTTATTGGCAACGGTCTGACTTTGCGCGGGGATGCTTGCAGCAGTTGTGGGCGCTGCATACCTGCCCGGATAATCAAGCACCGAGGCGCCTAAAAAGTCTTCCCACAATTTGGTAACGGCATCTTGGTAGCTGTTGATTCTAAAGATGTTGTTTCCAATGGAAACGGGGTTGTTTTCAAACAAAATGTAAATCAAGAACCAAGCATGGTATTCCCACTCTCTGGCCACATTGTATTTTTGCATGATGGGGCCTTCTCCGTAAATCGTAGCGCCCAAAAAGTCGGCGGTTGTTGTGTAGAAGCCGGGCATGGTGGCATTAATCAAAGATACCAAATCCACGGCATAAGCTATATCCATAAGGGTGTCTACAATTCTTTTGAAAAGAGTAGCATTTCCTTGACCAACCACCAATTGGAACAGCGCGCCCGGGTTGAAGGTAATTCCGCCCAATACGTCTGAGATTTGCAGTTGGGCAGAAGACCAGACGCTGGTATTGCCGCCGGCCATCAACGTTCTTACTACGTCTATGTATTGGTCAATGGCCATCTTTTGTATGTGGTAGAGGAAGTTTATGGGC
>WRBG01000211.1 GCA_009784635.1 Bacteroidales bacterium
ATTTCCCGAATGGTCGGCTATATAGCACCAATCATTGCGTATAGCCGGCGATGCGGGAATATAAGTTTCTACCTCCAAAGAGTCGGTTTGTATGCCCGAAATACCGTCAACCACCCTAAGCCAGCCGTCACATCCTCCATATATCACATAATTACCACTTTGCGCTACGGCGCCATTGATGTAGTAGCCCGATTCAAAACGATTGATTTCTTTCCCGCTTTTACTGTCTATGCAATAGAGGTAGTTGTCGTAACTGCCTACGATGATGGCTTCTCTGCCGTCAAAACTCATCAGATTGGGCGAAGCGGCAATTTGTCCCCATGTTTCAAAAGTCCACAGGGTGTCGTGCTTTGGCAGCGATAGGGCGTAAAGCAAGCCGTCAATGCGTCCCATATAGAGTATCGAGTCGTGAATCATGGGGATGGCATCGACTGCCGTTTCCATGGCATAATCAAAGACCTGTTCTCCGCTGATGTTTACGCCAAAAATTCGTCCGCGGCGGTCGCTCCAATAGACTGTTCGGTCGTACACTACGGGCGATGACTTGGTGTAGGAACCGCTGTTGAACGTCCACAAAAGTTGCGGGTTGTCCGGCAGCGATACATCTGTGTAGCCACTGAGGGAGGGGTCGCCGCGGAAGATAGGCCAATTACCGCTCCTTTGGTTGCTGCGGCTTGCCGGATAACCGCAGGCGGACAGGAGAAGAAAAAGTACGAACCCAAATTTTAGTAAGATTTTCATGATTCGGAAGATTCGGTGTTGTACAACGCTTGAGTCGGACAAATCTTGCACAAGGATTCATCCACATTGTGTACGCTCTCTTGGGGCAATACCACCTGCATGTCAAAGCCTCTGCTCTTAAATGTAAAACCGTCCGTGCTGTTATACACGCACAAACCGCAGCGGATACATTTGGTAACATCAAACCAAAAATTGCCTTTTATATGCTGAGGCGGCGTTGCCTTTATGGCAGAATAACGCGGGAACCTGTTCCATTTTGCGCGATAGGCAAGGGCATATTGCCGCAACTTGCAATTTGGGACATCGCAGGGCGGACGGCAGACGGCCATATGGTCGCTTAACAGCAGTTCCAGCGATTGACGCCTAAGGTCTTTCACCTCATCGCTTTGGCTATCCATATTCATGCCTTGGGCAACAAGGGTGGAACACGAGGGAATGATTTCTCCTGTTTCGACATTTTTTACCACGCAAACCATACAGGAGGATTGGTGCTTGTAACCGGCGGCATAGCACAAAGCAGGTATCTCAATGCCGTTGCGACCTGCGGCTTCTATGAGTTTTTCGCCTTCGAAAACTTCGATTTCTTTGTTGTTTAACTTGATTTTCATACGATTTTTCGTTTTCCACTATACCACCGCACCACCGCCTGTGCCAAAATTCTGTTTGAATCGAGGAAACAGGCGGGCTTTTTACGGATTTCATCGGCCAAAATCAAGGGAATTTCGGTACATCCGAGGATGATGGCCCCTACCTGTTGCTGCTGCAAACAGCAATACGGCGCTTCAAATCCCTGTCGCGCCTTTGCTGAATCTCCCGCTTTGTAGGTATATATCCCATCCATGACCGCCTTTTGCATGACCCCGTCCGGCGCTACGCACTCTATACCTTTTTTCTCCAACGCTGTTTGATAAATACCGGTGGCTAAGGTAGCGTCAGTGGCCAGCAGTCCCACCTTGGAAAAGCGGGCTTCGCAAGCCGCATCTACTACTTCGTCTATAAGATTGAGCATTGCTACAGAAGTGGCTGCTTTGAGTTGTGGGAACCAATAGTGCGCCGTATTACAGGGTATTACAATACAGGACGCTCCCGCTTTTTCCAACAGTTGCAAACGATGGAGCAGCGCCGGTAACGGAGAAGCGCCTCCTTGGAGCAAGTGGGCGCTGCGGTCGGGAATATCGGGCATGGACGACACCATCATGGGAATGTGTTGCTGGTCGCAGGCAGCAGGGGTCAATTCAATGACTTTGTGCATAAAATCAATGGTTGCCGCCGGCCCCATGCCGCCGAGGACGCCTATTAAATGTTCTTTGTTTGATGTGGGGGTCATGGGATTCAATCAATCCTCAAGACATCTGCCTGTTTGGACTTAACCACCGCTTCTTTCCACACATCGTTATACCCATTGTTAATCAGCCTTGGAACACGCGGGTCAATGCCATTGTCCATGAACGACCCGTCGGGGTTTTGCTGCTTGGTGCTGCCGTCAAGGTATTTTACCATCAAGTATTGGTCTAATTTAACCCATTGATTAAACAATGATTGGGCCGTATTGACCGTATAGTCGGTTAAAAAATCTTTGGCTAATTGGGGATTTTGCCTGTACAACACTTTGGCGGCTTCGTCTACGGCCAATACTTCGTTCATCTTTTTATTTTCCCAAGCGTCTACGATGCTGCGGGTTTCGACGCCAATCTCGTTGTAACGAAGATAGGCAAACTGGGCAACGCGGTTCTTAATCCAAAAGAGCGAGGTGGTGGAGTATTCCAAAATCGTTCCGTTTCCTTCTCTTACACATTCGGGAACGGCGTAAGCAGAACAATAAATCGGCGTCAGCGCAGAGGTGGCGGCATCA
>WRBG01000212.1 GCA_009784635.1 Bacteroidales bacterium
AAACATCCAATCAAAAAGCTTTGATTGATTGCGATTTCTAATAAAAAGGAAAACCATGACGAATTGCACTATTATATTGAAGATGATAAATAAATACGGTGGAGCATTTAATTTTAACAGATCATTATAATAATAGCCAAGATTGAATTTGGGATAAAATTCTAATAGATGTGGGATAATTGTAAAATTTGTATCAAAAAAATATTGATATATTATTACTTTACTCAATTGATCAACAAGGATTAAAATCATAATCCACAATAATACTTTAATTCTCCTTTTTCTCATATATAAAATGTAAAAAATCTATTTTAACCCCCGTTTTTTGAGTAAAGGTTCTTCGGAAGGCGCCTGTCCCCGAAAGCGTTTGTATTGCTCCATGGGGTCGTCAAGACCGCCTTCTGCCAAAATATATTTGCGGAATTTTGATGCCAATTCTTGATTATAGATGTCGCCCGATTGCTTGAATGCGCTAAATGCGTCTGAATCCAATACTTCTGCCCACAGGTATGCGTAGTATCCGGCGCTGTAACCTCCGTCAAAAATATGGGAGAAATAGGTAGAGCGGTAGCGGGGCAACATTTCCTTAATCAGCCCTTTTTTATCCATGGCGGCTTTTTCAAAGGCGTTTACATCGCCTTCAAAGGTTTGGTTAAGGGAATACCAGTCCAAGTCGAGCAGGGCGGCGGCCACGTATTCTACGGTCATAAATCCTTGATTGAAGTGAGCGCTGTTGGTGATTTTGTTGATGAGGACATCGGGCATGGGGATGCCGGTTTGGTAGTGTTTGGCGTATTCTTTTAGGACTTGGGGCTCTCCGGCCCAATGTTCCATGATTTGAGAGGGTAGCTCTATCATGTCGTGGGGGAGGTCTCCGGCAATGCGGCGATAATCCCCGCGGGTGAAGAAGCCGTGCAGCGCATGTCCAAACTCATGGAAGAGGGTTTCGGCCTCGTCCCAGCTTAACAGTACGGGTTTGTCTTCTATGGGTCGGGGGTAATTGCAGACGATGGATACCAACGGGAACACTTCTTCATCTTCCGTTTTTAGATAATTGCGGAAGCCGGTACACCAAGCGCCGGCGCTTTTACCGAGGCGGACGGCATAGTCTACATAAAAAACGGCAAGATGGGCGCCGTCGGCTTCTTTTACCTCAAATACTTCTACATCTTTGTGGTAGACGGATATGTCCTCGCGTTTTTCAAAAGTGATGCCGTAGAGTTGGTTGGCTACGTAGAACATGCCGTCTCGTACGTTCTCCAATAGGAGGTAGGGGCGGATTTCCGATTCGTCGAGGTCGTATTTTTGTTTGCGGAGTTTTTCGGCATAATACCACCAGTCCCATGATTCGATGTCAAAGCCGGCTCTTTCGCGGTCGGCAATTTTTTGCATGGCAGCCAGCTCTTCTTTGACTACCTGTAAAGCAGGCGTCCAAATACGGTTGAGGAAGTCGTATACATTGTCCGTGGTTTTGGCCATATTGTTGTCAATCACGTAGTCGGCATAAGTGCCAAAGCCTAATAATTTGGCTTTTTCCAACCTTAGGTTTACCATTTTTTGGATTATGGCTTTGTTATCGTTTTCGTTGTTCCGGTCTCCACGCATGTAATAGCCTTGATACAATTGGTCGCGCAGTTCGCGGTTTTGGGCGTATTGCAAAAAGGGAATCCAGCTGGTTTTCTTGGGGGTGAACAGCCATTGACCTTCAAATCCCGCGGCTTTGGCTTCCTCTGCGGCGGCTGCCATGTGGGTGTTGGGAAGACCGGACAGGTCATGTATATCCGCTACGACCAACTGAAAGGCGTTGGTTTCCTTAATTAAATTATCGCCAAACTGTAGCGAAAGTACGGAGAGTCCGGCGTTGATTTCCATCATCCTGTCTTTGTCTTTTTGGTCAAGATTGGCGCCCTTGCGCACAAAGTCGTCATAAAATTTTTCCAAGGCGCGTAGTGCCAAAGGCTCAAGCCCCAAATGTTCATGCTGGGTATATACTGCTTTAATTTTGTTGAAAAGCAGGGGGTTCATGCCAATGTTGTCGGAATGCTCACTGAGCAGGGGCGTGATTTCCACGGCGATGTTTTGCATGGTGTCGTCGCGCTCTGCCGCAAGCAGGTTAAAGAAGATAGACGCTACCCGTTCAAGCAACAGGCCGGAGCGGTCCAAGGGAATAATACAGTTCTCAAAAGTAGGCTCTTGGGGGTTGTTGATGATGGCATCAATCTCGGCCCGATGCTGTCTCATGGCTTCCATAAAAGCCGGCTTGTAGTGTTCCGCTTTAATCAAATCAAAGGGAGGGGTTTGGAAAGGAGTGTCAAACTTCAGAAGCAGAGGGTTATCGGTCATATTATAGAAAGGTAAGGATTTTTATTGAGCAATGAATCGGTACACGATTTCTCCCTGTTGCCGTTGGGGGGCGTTGGCGCTGGCGGAAAAGCGGGAGGTTCTGGCTGCCCGAATAGCGTACTCGTTGAGGCAGGGGTCTGAAGAAGAAAACTCTCTGACCACGTCGGCGGCCACCACATATCCTCTGGGGTCTACCGCAATCAGTACGGTGACATCGCCTCCACCCAAACATTTATAAACGGGAATAGG
>WRBG01000213.1 GCA_009784635.1 Bacteroidales bacterium
AGGGCAATCACCTTGGCGAATACGCCACGCCCCAACAGCGAAACCGCATCGAGAATGGCTTTATTGTCGTCCACCACTAAGAGGGTACCTTTTTTTGTCATGGCAGTAAGTTATGTACAAATGTAAGAATAATTATCGTAATCCACATTACCGTAATCCGCATTGCGATAAATCGCCGCCAAGATGTCTAAATTCTATACACCACTGTCCATTTTTTTTACACTTTACCGGGATTGTATTTTGGTTATTGCTCATATCCTTAGTAAATTAACAATCGTGGCATACATTTAGCCATATAGTTGGGCAACCAAATATATGTACTATGCTTAGATTATCTACTTTTTCCCTTATCCTTGTATTATTGACCTCTACAAGCGCAAATGCCCAAAGGTCGTGGACGCTTCAAGAGTGTATTGATTATGCCGTAGAGAACAACGCCCAAATGGAGGTGCAGCGTGCCCATAACCGCATCAATGACCTTAGCCTTAGGGATGCCCAGCTTAACCTGCTGCCCTCTGTGGGCGGATACAGCAGCGCAACTTATATTTTTGGCCGCTCTCCCGACCCATCCACCAATACCTATGCCAATACCCAATATTTTGGAAACGGATATTCGGTAGACGCCTCCATGCCTTTGTTTGCCGGATTTGCCAATATAAACAATGTACGCCTTGAGAAATTCAGACAGCTCAGGGGACAAAAGGAGGCCCAAAAAAAGGCGGACGATATTGCTTTGGAGATACTCATGCTTTACTACGAAGCGCTTTATCGTAATGGATTGGTGCAGTTGGCGCAAGAGCAGGTTGGCGTCAGCGCCAAGGAGGTGGAACGGATGCAGGTACAGGCTCGATTGGGCCTTAAAGCCAAAGCCGACATAGCCGAAGCCGAAGCCAAACATGCAGCAGACGAATATATGCTGATTAACAGCCAAAACATATACGAAGACGCCCTGTTAAGCCTCAAAAGACGCATGAGTTACCCCATAGACCGGCCGCTGTGGATTGGTGCGGCCCCCGAAGAATTGCGGGAAATAGTAGGCATGGGCGTGAACGCCGACTCCCTGTTTGCGGTGGCTTTGGACCATCTTCCGCAAAATGAGGCTTCTGAGTTTGGGGTACGGCAGGCGCGTGCTGCGTTGGCCATGCAAAAAGGCTTGATGCTTCCCCGATTATCCTTGGGCGGAGGGTACAGCACAAGATATTACAACTCATTCAAGGACGAAACCGGCTCGGTGGTCTCTTTTCGCAATCAGTTTACCAACAACGCAACCCAAAACTTTGGCGTCTCGCTCTCCATTCCTATTTTCTCCGGCCTAAACCGCTGGTCAAACAAAGAGCGCGCTCGGCAAAACCTCAGAATTGCCCAAGTCAGCCACGATGATTTGTTGCAGGAAGTATATAAAGAGGTGCAAAAAGCAGTACAGGATTTAAATGCTTCTGTAAAAGCATACAATCAAGCCCTCAAGCAGGAGCGCGCACGGGAGCTGGCTCACCAAATGAATCAAAGGAAATATGAGGAGGGATTGATTTCTATCTTAGACCTCTATACCAGCGCCAATATGTTGCTGGCCGCCAAAGTAGAAACCATGGGAAACAAGTTTAGAATGAACGCCCGGCATCGGGTTGTGGACTATTATAAAGGCATTCCCTTAGTTACCGTAGATTTATCAAATTAAAAAACATACATCATGGACCGTATTATCGAAAAAAAGAAAGGACTAAAAAAGAAACACATCCCTTACATATTGGGCGCAGCCGCTTTATTGCTCTTTGTTGGCTGGCTGATTTTTGGCGACCACTCCTCTACTTTGCGCATAGAATCGCGCACGGTAAGCATAGAGACGGTACAAAACGGACTGTTTAACGACTTCATCCGCTTGAACGGGCAGGTACAGCCCATCAATATTATTCAACTGAGCGCCATAGAGGGTGGAATGGTAGAAACCAAACTGATAGAAGAAGGGGCGATGGTCAAACGGGGAGACGTGATTGCCCGCCTGACCAACCCGATGCTGAGTTTGTCCATCCTTGACAGCGAGGCGCAGTTGGCCGAGAAACAAAACTGGCTGCGCAACACCCTTGTGGATATGGAACGGGAGCGACTCAACCTGCGGCGCGAAAAGCTGCAATTGGATTTGGACATTGAGCGGAGAAAACGCAGGTACGAGCAATACCAACAACTGCACAACGAGAACTTGACGTCCAGAGAGGAGTATTTGCAAGCCAAAGAGGATTATGAGTTTGGTATGCGCCAGCGCGACTTGGTGATTGAGCGTCAAAGGCAGGACTCTATCTTTCGCGGTGTGCAGGTAGAGCAGATGGAGGAGAGTTTGGCCAGTATGCGCCGCAACATGACCATGATTCGGGAGCGGGTCGAGAACCTAAATAGAAAAGCGCCCATAGACGGACAACTGGGCTTGTTGGATGTAGAAATTGGACAATCAATTAGTTCCGGTCAAAAAAACGGACAGATTAACGTGCTTTCCGACTATAAGATAGAGGCGATGATAGACGAGCATTATATTGACCGCGTGCGCATTGATTTAAGCGCCACTTTTGAACGTCAAGACCGGAAATTTAATTTAAAAGCGC
>WRBG01000214.1 GCA_009784635.1 Bacteroidales bacterium
GCGGTGAATTGCGACCTGCCCTCTTTGCCCCGTTTGGTGGTCACCAGAATGACCCCGTTTGCAGCACGGGAGCCGTAGATAGAGGCGGCGGCGGCGTCCTTTAATACAGTGATTGATTCAATGTCGCTTGGGTTAATAGCGGAAATGGCATTACCTGTATTGGTAAAGTAGGTTTGGTCCCCCGACATTACGGGAATGCCGTCTACCACCCACAAAGGCTCATTGCTTGCATTCATAGAAGAGATGCCTCTGATGCGTATTTGGGAGTCTGCGCCGGGTTGTCCCGAGGTGGTGGTAATATGAACTCCGGCCATTTTACCGGACAACATTTTATCCACCGATGAAACGGGAACTTCTGCGATTCCGGCGCCGGAAACAGAAGCAATAGAGCCCGTTTTAGCTTCTGTCCTGACCACTCCATAAGCCACCACAACTAACTCTTCGAGCCTTGTAACGTCTTCTGAAAGCGCAACATTTAATACTGCCCCGGTAACGACAATCGTTTGGGGCGTCATCCCAATGAAGAAAAATTCGAGGGATTCACCTCTGTTTGCAGAAATGGCGTATTCACCATTTGCTCCGGTAACTGTTACGGTTGTACTATTAGCCACTCTTACACTGACTCCGGGCAATGGAGTGTTGTCTGCTGCATCAACAACAACGCCCCTCACCTGGATGGGCTGTGCAAATAGGCCAATAGAAAAGACCGAGCAAAAAACCGCAATCAATAATTTGATTTTTTTCATAAATAAGTTTTGAGTGTTTAGGTTAATAATGGGGCAAATATAGTACTTTTTGTGAAATTTAAAAAAAGGATCCAAAAAAAATATAAAAAATAACTATATTTGCAAAAAGAAAAGCATGAACAGGATTATTATTCAACAGGTGTGGCTGGACGGCAGGACCTGTGATGTGCTGGTGGAGGGGAATAAAATCGGCAGGATAGCCGATTCCATAGTTGAACCGGCAGATAAAATCGTGGACGGGAGGCATAAGGCCTTGATTCCCGGATTTGCCAATGCCCACGCACATTCGGCCATGACCCTCTTTAGGGGGTTGGGAGAAGATATCCCCCTAATGAAGTGGCTGCACGAATATATTTGGCCCTATGAGGCCAAACTCGATGAAGAAATGATTTACTGGGGCGCCAAATTAGCCTGTGTGGAAATGATTCGTTCGGGCACTACCGCCTGTAACGATATGTATTGGCATCCGGCTATCTGCCTAAAGGCCATGGAGGAGATGGGATTGAGGTCTGTACAGTCCTATGCTTGGATTGATTTTTTTGATGAAGAGCGAGCTAAGGCGCATAAAGTTAATTTAGTGCGTATGCATAAAGAATCAGCCGGCTGGAGCGAACTGACCGGTTTTTCCATAGCTCCTCATGCCATTTATTCCGTATCGGCCCATAGCCTAAAGTGGATGGCCGACTACGCGCGGGAGCATGGATTGATGCTTCACATTCATTTGGCCGAGAGCCGGACGGAGTACGAAGATTGCGTGCGGGAAAGAGGGGTTACGCCCACCCGTTACCTCTACGAATTGGGGGTGCTGGGTCCTCATGTAGTGGCAGCCCATGGCGTATGGCTCTCTCCCGAAGACATCCTGATATTGGGCCATCACGGCGTAAGCGTGGTACACAATCCCAATTCCAACCTCAAATTGGCTTCGGGCTACAAATTTAAGTACAACGAACTCAAAGACGCGGGTGTACGGGTTTGTCTGGGTACGGACGGTTGCGCATCGTCCAACAATTTGGATATGCTCGAAGCCATGAAACATGCCGCCCTCTTGCAAAAAGCGTGGCGCAGCGACCCTGCTTCCATGCCTTTGGGCGAGCTTTTGGACATAGCATCCCTCCACGGATACGAGGCCATGGGCATAAACGCCGGAAAAATAGAAGAAGGGCGATTGGCAGACATGGCGCTGATAGATTTGTTGCAGTCTGCCTTTGTCCCCCGTCATAATTTTCATGCCAATTTGGTTTACGCGGCCAATGGCAGCGCCGTGGACACCCTCATTTGCAACGGGCGCATCCTAATGGAAAACAAAAAAATTGACGGAGAAAGGCAGATTTTGGAGATGACCCAAAAAATGGCCGAAAAATTAGTTAAACTTTAATCCAAGATACCATGAGTACAGACAACATGCAGCCGTATTATCAAGCGGTTCAATTTCTGCGGCATAAATATGCCCCCAAGCCCATAGTGGGCATTGTGTTGGGGAGCGGGCTGGGAAAATTGGCCGATGCCATAGAAGAACCGGTGGTGGTTCCTTATCGAGATATTCCTCACTTTGCCCAATCAACGGCCATCGGGCATGAGGGCAACTTGATATTTGGGCGTTTGGGCGGCAAAACCGTGGTGGCCATGCAGGGGCGTTTTCATTACTACGAAGGCTATTCCATGCAGCAGGTTACTTTTCCTATTCGGGTGATGGCCTTACTGGGTATTCAATACCTTTTTGTTTCCAACGCTGCCGGAGGAATTAACCGAGCGTATAAAGTAGGGGATTTGATGCTCATTCGCGACCATATCAATCTGATGCCCAA
>WRBG01000215.1 GCA_009784635.1 Bacteroidales bacterium
CTATTTGTTCTAAATCGGTTCTTTTGATTCTGACGATTCTTTCACTGATTCGGATTGTTTTGATATTGCCGCTGGCTATCATCTTGTAAAGGGTAGGGCGCGAAATATTAAGCAATATGGCTGCTTGTGAGATGGATAAAAATTCTTGCGATAAGAGGTTTTGCCGGTTTCGCTCTTTGATTTCGTCGCTTTGGGATTGTTGGAACTTGGTTTTTGATTCCGCCTTGTTCCCACGATTGGCGCAGGTGCTACCACAATATTTTGTAACACTTTTGTATGCGATAAAGGTCTTTCCGCAGTATTTACAGACCATTTTGTACTCAAATCTTCCTGCCATATCTTGCCTGTATTAGTGTTTATTATTTGTTAATCTATGTATGTTTATGTAAATTTGTGTAAAGTTATTGCATCACTTAGGATTTTCTTTTTGTGCTTGTACCATCGTGGTACAAATGCGGTACAAAAATAAGCAAAATATCTATATAAAACAATAGAAATCGATAGAAAAGTTATCAACAGTATTGTTTTAAAGTGTTGAATAAGAGTTGATTTATTGTTTTTAGGTTATGGATGGTTTTGGGTGTTATTTCCCGATACAGAATTTTGCAAATATATTTTCTAATATTTCCTTGGTGGCGACTTCTCCGGTAATGCTGCCCAAATCATGCAAAGCCTGCCTAAGGTCTTGAACAATGAGGTCGGTGGGAAGTTCGGACTTTAGGCCTTCTCTGACAGCATCCAAGGCGTATTGGGCTTGCTGTAAGGCATGAACATGCCTTAGGTTGGTGACAGGTATCGCATCTTGGGGGAGGAGGGAAGAGTCAAAGCGGGAATGAACGGCAGCCGTCAACAGATTTTTCAATTCGTCTATGTCCCGATTAAATTTTGCGGAGAGGGAGGTAACGGCATATACCAAAAGTTTGGCTTCTGCCGGCGGAAGCGGGGGAGGGGTGTGGACTTTATCGGATTTGTTCAAAACAATAATCAGCTGGGTATCGGCATTGAGTACAGAGGCTAAGTTTTGGATTTGCGCTCCAAAAGATTCGGGCTGACTGGCATCGAGTACCAAGAGCAGGAGGGAGGCAGTCCGTATTTTTTGGTAGGAGCGCTCTATGCCCATACGCTCGATTTCCTCCTTTGCTTCCCTTAGTCCGGCGGTGTCTATAAAGCGAAAGCGAATCCCGTCGAGGGTGATTTCTTCTTCTATGGTATCTCGGGTGGTGCCGTGTACTTCCGAAACAATGGCCCGTTCCTCGCCTGTAAGCGCGTTAAGCAGGGTGCTTTTTCCTGCGTTTGTGGGGCCGATAATAGCCACAGGAAGGCCATTCTTTAGTACATTGCCTAAGCTAAAAGAGTCGCAAAGCGTTTGGATAGCGCCCTGTAGTCGGTCCAATAAATCCAGCAACCGGCGCCGGTCGGCAAAAATTAGGTCTTCTTCACTAAAATCAAGCTCCAATTCGAGCAGGGAGGCAAAGTCGACCAAATCGCTTCTGAGTTTGCGGATTTCTTTAGAAAAGCCGCCTTTCATCTGCGCCACCGCCAAGTGATGCGCCGCTTGATTTTCCGAGGCGATTAAGTCGGCAATAGCTTCTGTTTGAGCTAAATCCATTTTGCCATTCAAAAAAGCCCTTTGGCTAAATGCACCCGGTCCGGCCGGAACAGCGCCCTCTTGTACCAACAGGCGCATGATTTCCTGTACAATATAACTTGAACCATGACAGCTGATTTCGGCAGTATCCTCGCCGGTAAAAGAGGCGGGAGCGACTGCAATATGCACCATCACCTCGTCAATCAAGCGGGAACCATCATAAATACGTCCAAAGTAGAGTTTCCGGGGGCATAAATCGGAAGACTTTTGGGTCGGGCAAAAAATTTTGCGCAAGATTTGATGGGCTGATGGGCCGCTGAGTCGAATAATGGACAAAGCAGAATTTGCTGATGCGCAAGCGGGTGCGCAAATAGTATCGTTTTTTTGTATATTTTTTATGTGTGTCATTAAACCTTTTTACATTATTTTAGTCCAAAGTCCAGCCTTAGTATCGAATTAAGGCTTAGGTTTATTTAAGTAATGCGTGTGGAGGCAGTCTAAGGGATTAGGCGGCCTCCTTTTATTTTTTGTGTAAAAGTAACACATTTTCAACATGATGTGTATGAGGAAACATATCTACGGGCTGTACGGCCTTTACGAGGTATTGGCCCGATAACATCTGCACGTCCCGTGCTTGAGTAGCCGGATTGCAACTTACGTAAACAATTCTTGCAGGCGCCGCTTCCAAAATAGTCTGAACCACATCCGGGTGCATACCGGCCCGAGGCGGGTCCAATACCATCAAGTCGGGTTTGCCATGTTGGCCGATAAAATCGTCATCCAATACCTTGCGCATGTCGCCTGCATAAAAACGACTGTTGGTTATTCCATTGATATCTGCGTTTTCCCGAGCATTCTCCACGGCTTCTGCCACATATTCAATACCGATTACCTCTTGGGCATAAGGCGATAAAAACAGGGCGATGCTGCCGATTCCCGTATA